>CADBXV010000070.1 GCA_902798645.1 uncultured bacterium | reverse complement strand
ATAATTACAAGAATCACATTTCTTGCCATAAGGACATCTATAACAATATGGATACGGAACAAAATGTGCTTCTTCAGAGAAATGTCCAAATGGTTTTCTGTATCTATAACCTGCTGTTAAACAGCTTGCACCGAGAGTTCTTCCATGAAATCCGCCAAAGAAAGAAAACATTCTGCTTTTGTGCGTATAATTTCTGACAAGTTTTAGAGCATCTTCTATAACTTGTGATCCACCAACATTAAAGTGTACACGACCTTTTCGTCCAAATCTTTTTATATTGGCTTTTGCAATTTTTTCTGATAATAAAACTTTGTAATCATATTGAAAATGAGAAGATATCTGCGGCAATGTATCAATTTGATCTACCACAGCATCTCTGATTCTTTTATTTTTATACCCTAAATTGCAAGCCGCAAACCACATTTCTAAATCTAAGTATGGTGTATTGTTCGAATCATACATAAATGAACCGTTGCAATCCCTAAAAACTTTAGGAACAGGCTCTGCATGTATTTTATCACCATATGTACAATACTCTTTATCGATAATAGACAATTCTTCATCAGATATATTAAGTCTTTTTAATTCTGTATTGCTACTATTGTTGATTTTCTTTAAATTTGTTATTAGTTCTTTCTCTAGTACTGCCATATTCCCATCCATTAATACTTATATTATATACTTTTTTATCGTACTGCTAAAATATTCAAAAAAAAAGAGTCTATTATATTTTTATTACAAAATGTAATATTTTACAATAATTATTGTGTTTCATAAAATACTGTAAACGATTCTGATGTCAATAATTTTGCCCTGCCGCCATGAATCTGCACAAATACAAACCCTGCAACATAAAAGCAAACATTCCCTGCTTGGTATAGAGGATAGACCCATATTGCCCTATTCGCACCTGTTTTTGAGATTGAACCATAAAGATCTATATCTTCATGATCAGGAATATAAAAATTACTTATTTTAATACTTTCGGGAGTTCCCATTTTATCTGAGTCTGAGATTGTTTCTACTCTGCCTAAAATTTTTGTTCCGCTTCGATATTTTTTGCCTTTAATTTCAAAATCATGCTGTGCAATAAATGGAATTGTTGAACCTTCCATTATTTGACGTGTAGATTTTAAATGTTCGGCTATTTTAATTTGAATAGGAACAAACTGCTTTGCAAAGTCATATTTGTTTTTAGGAGATATTTTTCTGACTTTAGATAAATCTATATTTTTTTCTATAAAGTATTCATCAGGAACAATTTTGTCTGATAATACATAATTCTTAGAATTTTCAATAAACTTTTCTTCATTTAACAATTCATCTTTTATTGGATCATTCTCATACTTATTTGTATAAACACTTAACTTGAAAGGAATATCTTTATACAGATCAGGATTTAAAAGCTCATCTGTAATTTGATTATTATTTTTAGTTACAGTTTTATAATTATGATTATTTTGTAGAAGTTCATCTTCGACAGAATCAGCATAAACATTGGCATTAACGAAAAATGCCATGAATAAAATTATAATTAATGTCAGACTAAAATTAGTATTTTTCATTTTAATATGAGTAATTTATCTTCTTTTTTGAATTTGTTTTAATTTTATCTAATAATTTCATCCTGTTATTTCTTGATGTTAACAAGAAATTTTGATAGTATAAATTATCTTTATAGTCATTATCTACCAATACATGTGGATATTTTGTATAAATATATTCATATATTAGCATCATCCTTCTTGATACAAGTGTATGATTAGAAAATATATCATATCTATACTGTTTTCCGATCTTATTTAATATCGTAATAAGAGCAAGAGGGTTATAATCTGCATTTACCATATAATCTACAGCAGCTTTATCTGCTTTTAAATCATACTTATTGGGTGCAACCCAATAATTTAATATAGAGACATATCCTCTTAAAACCCCTTCATAAGTATCAACACCATGCGCAATAGAATGACTTAATATTGCAGCAAGTTCATCGTCACTGTCAATATAAGGAATAACAACAGGCTTAACCCAAACAATACGATTAACTGAACTTACATCAGTCCAAAAATCCCTTGTGTAAACCCTGTTTATCGCCATAAATGTAAATCTTTGTTCGATTCTGTTAGCATTTAGTATTCTAAATCCGACCGAATTCATACGTGTTTGGAGTTCATTTGTTGTTTTTACATCCCACGCAAAAACAGGTTGAATGACAGACACTAATAAAAATAGAATTAAACATATAAAAAATTTTTTATTCATATTCAAAATTCTCCTCTTTTAATACTTCTATAATATTACGAAAAGATGTAAAATGTGAATGTTTTATATTATTATCTTTACAATATTTATGTAAATTTTTTGATGCAAAAAGAAAATCAGCTTTTGCAGCAATACACAAATCACTTGTGCCGTCACCAATATAACAAAATTCATTTTCTTTAACCTTTTGACATTTACACATACCTGCTTTTTTATCACAGTATTCATTATAGTATGGAAATTTTATATCAAATTTGCCGTTTTTATAAATAAGTTTGTTGGCATAATACGGAATATTTAAGTTATAGCGTTCAAGAACTTTTTGAATAAATAAATCAAATCCGTCACTTAAAATTGTTAATTTAATATTTTTTGATTTTACATAATCAACAAAATCTAAAAAATAATTATCAATTTCAATTGAATCAATATAATCATTCAATTGTTTTTGAGAAACATTATCCAGCAGTCCGACTTGTATAATTGCGTTTTCTCTTGATGAGATTTTGCCTTCTATCCACAGTCTTTCTGATTCCATCCAATTTGGAGCGTACATCGCAAAAAAACCGTTAACAGAATCTTCTTTTGTTATTGTTCCGTCAAAATCACAATATATTGCATCAATCTTCTTCATAGTTTAATTATACAATAAACGAAAAAGAAAAAATTTTTATAATATTTTTTATCATCATTAGCAAATATTATTTAATCAAATATTTATAATTCTCTTTTACTTTATAATGTCGTTCTTCTGCGACATTGATATTATCAGGTTCTGTAAATCTATTCGGAAATTTAGTATAAGCTTTATTATCATAAATAACACTTTGTAGCTTTCTGAAAGCTATTGTTGAAAAAGCTGTAAATAAAGCTATTGCTCCAAACATAGAACTGGTATCATTTATATTGTTAAGACTTTTTTCAGCATTTTGGAATTTTTTATAATTTAATCTTGCTTTTGCCTCATAATGTAAACTTTCCCAGTAATGTTGTTCTTTAATATTTTTTGATTTTTTTGCTTTTGTTAAAAAAGTATTCTTAGATAAAAAATTTGTATTATTGATTGCGTTGATTCTCACGATACACACCTCTAATTTTATTATATTAAAAAAACATTTTTTGCAAATAAGTAGTTTAACTATTATCGGATTTCTTTTAATACTATTGTAGTTTTATTATCATTGAGGTTGCCTTTTAACTGAACTCTATAATATGTTGAACGCTTTTCATCGGCTTTAATTTTTGGAATTTGTGACAACTTAGACTTATATAATTCTTTTGAATGTTCAGGTCTGAATATTACTTTTAAAATAACGCTGACAGGAATGCCAAATATTCTTATACCCTTTGAAGCATCTTTGCTGTAATGCCAGAACAATTGTAAATCAGCATACTGTTTTTCCATCTCATAATTACCTTCTAAAAACATTGCAGATTCTTCGTGCCATGTTGTAAGGTTTATATTGTTTATTTCAGTATTATGAACATCAAACGAGCCTTTTATATCATCTTTCATAAGGTCTTTTTGCTTTAAATCAATATTAGTTATTTCAGATACTTTGTATTTTGTATTTTGAATACTAAATTCTTTATCTGCAAGTCCGGGCATAAAGCCTTCCTTTACTTCAAATAAACATTTAGCATCTAAGAATCTGAACATGTCTTTTGCATCAATATCAACTTTTGCACTTGCGATACCTTCAATTTGATCTTTTAAGTTAAGTGTCATTTCCGCAACTTTGTTAGAATCAATATTTTTAGCTTCAAATGCCATTTTAGAAGTATTTTTAGCAAAATCATATATCCCTTTTGCATGGATTATTCCGTCTGCAAATTTCATATCTTTCATTGAAAAATCAAATATATTCTTCTTAAGACTCCCGATAAGTTTTACGTCATTTAGTACAAATTTATCCCTTTTAATTTCGTTTATTACAAGTTCCCAATTATTAATGGTCATCTCAGATTCTTTTACTTTTTTGGACAAATCATTAGGATCAATTGTTTTCTTTGGTTTATTTGTTTGAGGAGTCGTTTCAAGAATCAATTTGTCTAAAAACATTTTCATATTATAAATTATTGTTTCACCATAAATATTATTTTTTAGGCTTAGTTCTGCGGAATATTTTTCACCCTTAAGAAATCCGTTTGATGTTACGTTAAATACACCATTTTTTGATGCAACATGTGCTTGATCAATATGAAAAGCTTTATGTCTTGCTTTAATAATATCAAAAGTTCCTAGTACTTGATTATTTTTAAAATCATATTTTAAATCACCTTTAAATTCTCCACCTCTTACTTTTTCACCAAAAGCACCTATAACTGAAGTCGGAGCATATCCATTAGTGCGGATGGCAACATATTGAGGAACAAATTTATCCGGCTCTTTTTTATCTATATTTTTTATAAATAACCCGTCACCTGATAATATTATATTTTCTTTTGCAGAATTAAAGTAAGAATATTTATATTCCCTTAAATATAAATCATTATTATCCTTAAAAGTATTGGCAGATATTTGTCTGTTGTAATTTCTTAACCCCAAATAAAATGAGTTGTAGATTAAGTCACTATTAGCGGGAATGTCAATATCATAGTAAACATCCGGCTTTTTATCTTTAATTTTATAAACTAGACTTATGTTAACAGAATTTAAAACAGTTAGATTTGGTACATAGTCAAACTTTTTAGTAAGCGTAGTTTTCATTGTACCGACAACAAATTTTTCAGGAGTTCCTAACTTTGTAATATCCAATGTGTGTATAACTTTTTCACGTCCCAAAACCCCTTCCGCTATAGAATCAATTGTCTTACCTTTAAAATTAAAAACCGCTTCTTTAAAGAATAAAGGAATATTAAACCATACTGCATTTGCACTTAAATTATCTGCAATACATTTGCCCCAAATACCATCTTTATTCAAATTCAAATTTACATCAATTGTCCCTTTAAAGTTTTTAAAATTTTCAATAAACTTTTTAGACGGATCTTGAGATTTTTGTAAATGCAATACTATAGGCATTAATTCTGATACCGGCAATTTATCACCTTTTATATCAAAATTCGGATTATTGTCTTTATTTATCAAAGTTCCATCTAAATATAAATGTGAATTTCCTAATGTTATACCAAATTTATTTGCTTTAAGCATGTTATCTTCAACAAGCAAAGAGCCGGAATCCCCGAGTTTTACTATTTCATTTAAATAGGGTGTTTCAATATCAGCACTTATTTGTATTTTGTTACTTTTAGTATCAATAAACGCTTTAACATTCATTTTGTCTGAATCAAAAATCAAATTTTTTATATGTATTTCAGGAAGTTTACTAAGTTCAAATTTAGCTTTATTTTTTTTCTTTTGACCTTTTTTAAATTGATTTAAAGCTTTACTATTAATATATAACTTATTAGCACTAACCAACGTAAGATGTTTTTGGAATAATTTGTATCTTATAGAAAGATTTTTTATATCTGCAGCTGTTATATTATTGTTCTTAGCATCAATGCTATCAACATCTAAATTAATATTAAACTTAGGTGATATTTTTAAGTTTAACCCCTTTATATTAGTTTCAATCCCAGTTTTATTTTGAATTAACGATTGAAGTTTATTTATTGTAACATTACTATTTATTACATGCGGTAATAAGAATACTAATCCAAGATACAAAGCTGATACTAACGATACTAAAATTAAAAATAATATTATAAAAATCTTTTTCATAGAAACATTGTATTATAGAATACTGTAATATACAATATTTGAAATATAGTGCTTAAAACATCAGAACTTTTTATATTTGAAATTCTGTCTTTATTATGTTACATCATTTTTGATAAAAAATCATTGTAAGCAATTTTTAAACCATCTTTTAAATTGGTTTTAGCATTCCAACCTAATGCATTTATCTTTGAAACATCCATTAACTTAAGCATTGTTCCATCAGGTTTAGTTTTGTCATAAACTAATTTACCTTTATACCCTACCGTTTCTTTTATCAATTCAACAATCTCTGATATAGGCATATCATATCCGGAACCAATATTTATAAATTCTCCCACCTCATTTGCATTTTTGTTTTCCATTAAATATACAACTGCTTCAGCTAAATCATCCGCAAATAAAAACTCTCTGCGAGGTGTTCCTGTTCCCCAAACTACTGTTTCAGAAAGATTATTTATTTTTGCTTCATGGAAACGTCTTATCAGCATTGGTATTACGTGTGCATTTTCAGGATGATAATTATCACCAATACCATATAAATTGCAAGGCATAACTGACATATAATTTGTACCGTATTCTCTGTTATAGTAGTTACAGAGCTTGATACCGCATATTTTTGCGAGAGCATACCCTTCATTTGTTTGTTCCAAATAATCTGATAATAAGTATTCTTCCTTCATCGGTTGAGGTGTATTTTTGGGGTAAATACATGATGAACCTAAGAAAAGAAGTTTTTTAACACTATTTTTATAAGAGTTTTCAATAATATTGTTTTGAATCTTTAAATTTTCAAGCATAAATTCAACAGGAAATTTACTGTTACCTAAAATACCGCCTACTTTCGCAGCAGCTTGTATAACCCAGTCAGGTTTTTCTTTTTTAAAAAATTCAGTAACAGCTATAGAATCAGTTAAATCAAGCTCAGAATGAGTTTTATATACAAGATTATTATAACCTTTTCTTTCCAGTTCTCTTTTTATAGCACTACCAACAAGACCTCTATGACCTGCTATATATATTTTAATATTTTTATCCATATTATGCCTCTTGCGGAATTAAAACTTTATACCCATGTTCTCTTAATGTTTTTTCTTTTTTTGCTAACTCTAAATCTGACTCAACCATTTCTTTTACAAGCATATTCAAATCATACTTAGGTTCCCAGCCAAGTTCACGTCTTGCTTTAGAACTATCTCCAAGCAATAAATCAACTTCAGCAGGTCTAAAATAACGAGGGTCAACTTCAATTAATATTTTACCTGTGGCTTTATCAATGCCTTTTTCATCAACACCTTCTCCAATAAATTCTATATCATAACCAAGTTCATTGAATGTCATTTTACAAAAATCTCTGATTGAAGTAGTTGTTCCTGTAGCTAAGACGTAGTCATCAGGTTTATCTTGTTGTAGAATTCTCCACATACCTTCAACATAATCTTTAGCATGCCCCCAGTCACGTTTAGCACTTAAATTACCCAAATACAATTTATCTTGAAGACCTACTTTTATTTTAGTAGCCGCCATTGTTATTTTACGTGTTACAAATGTTTCACCACGTCTTGGGGATTCGTGATTAAATAATATACCGTTTGATGCAAATATACCGAAAGATTCTCTATAGTTTACACTTATCCAGTATGCATATAATTTCGCCACACCGTAAGGTGAACGCGGATAAAACGGTGTTTTTTCACTTTGTATAGGTTCTTGTATTAAGCCAAAAAGTTCCGAAGTTGATGCTTGGTAGAATTTGGTCTTTTTTTCAAAATTATTTATTCTGATAGCTTCTAATAGCCTTAAAGTACCTAAACCATCATTATCAGCAGTATATTCAGGACAATCCCAAGAAACTTTAACGTGAGATTGTGCAGCTAAATTATATATCTCATCCGGTTCAATATCGTGTACTAAACGAATTAAATTTGAAGAATCAGATAAATCACCATAATGTAATTTAAAATTTGAGTGTTCATGAATATCTTGATACAAGTGATCAATACGAGAAGTATTAAAAGAACTTGCTCTACGTTTCATCCCATGAACTTCATATCCTTTATCAAGCAAAAGTTCTGCTAAATAACTTCCGTCTTGCCCTGTAATACCTGTTATCAACGCTTTTTTCATATACTATTTCCTTTTCAATTTAAATTTGATTTTTATACCCAATAATTTAATTATAATATGATTTGTAGAATCTTTATATACAGAACATAAGTTGCCCAAAAAAGTTCTGGATTCATTAGTTATATTATTTCTGTAATCCGGACAGTTTATTATATAAATATTATTTAGCTCTTTACATAAAAACTCTCTGTATTTACACATCCATAAATCAACATCATTATTTTTTGATAAGAGAAAAGCGGTAAAACCTAGAGAACCATTTGAGGAGATTATGTGTTTGCATCTTGATAACAAATACAAATCCAGATACCCTTTATCATCAGAATTCTTGTCACAAATCGTATAATTAATATTACCCAGCAACGGTAATAATTTTTCTTTAACCCAGTCCATGTCATCAGAGAAGAAATAAAAGTGAACATTTTCATTTGTTTTGTTAATAATATTTATTGCTTTATTATAATAAGATTCGTCAGCAGATTCCGTAAATGCTGACGTATTCATGTAATCTCCACGTCTAATATGAACACCGCAAGAGTTATTTAATTCAATTTCTTTTAATAAATTCAGCTGATATGCATCATCTGTAAGAAATTTAAATTTATTTGCAAAAAAATCTTTAAATTTAAGAAATAATGGCTCTCGAATACTGGGATATCGGTCAATATAGATTGGCGGCTTATATTTTTCAAGTTGGCATAACGATGCATTACTTAGGTTTTTGCAATATTTCTTTTTATAACGTTTAATTTCTTCTTTTGTAGCAATTTCTAGATTCAAGTCAGGGAAAGCTTTATCCATGTCATAATTACGGACTCTTTCACCATTTATATCTTTACCGTTTTCTTCAAACCAAGTTGTATCATACTTGACGTGATAACCTTTTTCACTAAAGTAGTTTCCAAGTGCTGCAAACATAATTTGAGAACAAATACCACCATCTGTTCTAATAATTACTAAATCATCCTTCACAAAAGCATCCCTATAAATCTATATTCTCAACACTAACTTCTGTTATTTGCACGAATTAAACGGCGGTAAGGACTCTGCCGAGAAAAAGGTGACTATATGTCACGTTTTTTGAGAGGGGCAGAACCCC
>CADBXV010000069.1 GCA_902798645.1 uncultured bacterium | reverse complement strand
GTTGAACCGTCAGAAAGACCTAACAGAATTGATACGTTTGCATCTGTTGCAGATTTATCCGTATTTTTGTTATCTTTAAAATATCTTTTTAGTTCGATAAAGTCACCGCTCTTCATCGGGAAAGTAACTTTCATTGGGTTTGTTGTATAAATTTGAGCTATAACACCTGTTGACGGAGTTACATAGTTCCCTACAGAAACAATTGCTTTACCGATTCTTCCGTCCATTGGAGAAGTTATATTTGTATAACTTAAATTAAGATTTGCTTTATGCATATCTGAAATAGCACCATCTAATGCTGCTCTGTTTTTATTTCTTTGAGTAAGAGCGTTATCATAGTATTCACGGCTGACTAAATCTTCTTTTAAGAGTTGTTCCGCACGTTTTAAGTCAATTTCAGAATTATTATAAACCGCTGAATTTTCACCCACTCTTGCTCTTGCAGTTCGAGCAGCAAGTGCGTATTCATCAGGTTCAATTAAAAATAGTTTTTGACCTTTTTTTACTGTGTCACCTTCTTGGAAATATCTTTCTTGAAGCCAACCGCTGACACGAGCAATTATATCTACTGTTTTTTGAGCTTCTATACGACCTGTTGTGCTGTAGGTAGGATTAATTTCTTTTGCTATTGGTTTTGCAACTTCAACTGTTTTTGGCTGTGACATCATATATGCCATAAATGCCCCTGTTATAGCAGTTTTTGCTTGGTTAAAAATTATCGGCACGAGAATAACCGCTAAAATCCCCGCGGTAATTTTAGTTTGTTTTGATTTCCAATCTATTTTCATACTCTTTCCTTATTTTTACAACATACTCTTAACATAATATAAAAATTAATTTTAATCAATAAGTAATCGCAGCACTAACACCTCAAGTATAGTAAAATCAATATAGAAAGGAATTAGTAAAAATGAAAAGCAACAAACATCTAAGTCTAGAAGAACGAATTCGCATTGGAATACTCTACCAATCAAAAAATAGTATTCAAAAAATAGCCAAAGAATTAAGCAGAAGTCCAAGTACAATAAGCAGAGAATTAAAAAGACCAAATGCAGGAAAAATGTATGGTTGGTATGTAGGTGCGACAACGCATAGACTTGTTAAAGAAGTATGGCAAAGAAGTCACAAACGAGAAAATAGATTTCTAAAACAAAGAAATGTGCAAGATTTTATTGAAAAATATCTAAAATATGGATATTCACCGGCAATAATTTAATCATATTCATATGTTATTAAGGACAGATAATATAAAAGAATATCCAGATATTATAAAAAATATAAAACGAAATTTTTCAGTCAATTTTGATATTTCGCAAATTCCAGATTATTATGAGTCAGATAGTAGAAAAATAAAAGGCGAAAAAAGTATTTGGCAGCGAAGATATTTTGAACATACAATAATTAATGAAGAAGATTTGAATAAACATATTGATTATATTCATTACAATTCAATGAAACATTACCAAATTGTACCAAAAGATTGGAAATTTTCATCTTTTAATAAATTTGTTCAAAGCGGATTTTATGAACAAGATTGGTGTAATTTTGAAGATAAATATAAAATTAATAATCTTAATTTGGAATAGATTTGGTGCAAAAAATTGCACCCTACAGACTGAAAGTTCCTCTTTTTTGAAGTGGTGCCGCAAGTTTAAAATAACAGTCTGTTTAAGAATTTTTAACATAGATATTAAGTATTATATTATTTTTTGATAAATTCCCGGGTTTAATACTTTAAAACTACTTAAAACTTCCGAATCTTGAACATTTTGAAAGTACGGATCTGATATAAAATATCCATCCGTTGTTTTAATAATTCGTTTTATATGTTTCAGAGTTTTTAGATAATCATCATCAGACAAATATCCAAAAACATTATTTGCAGATATTATATCAAACTCGTTATCTGAATAGTCTGTAATAACTTCTTGAATACGACTGTCCCACTTGGATTTTACGCAATTATTATATGTTTCATTGACAAAATTAAGAATTTCATCATTTACTCTGTACTCTTTGTTTGGTGTAGAGGATTCATGCAATTTTGAATAAATATAATATTCAAGCGGAGGTAAATCTTTTACATCAATTTCTGAATGCGGATACTTTACATCTTTTATAAAACTTTTACTTGCATATTTTGGAAATTCTTCGTAAGGAAAAAAATTCGGAAAAGCATTAAGTCTGAGTTTTTTGTATTCCGGTTTTGATTGTAAATCTACAATGTATAAATCAATATTTTTGTTTAATGGATTACTATTTATAATTCCTTTTATACTTGCTAAATACGAAAAAGGTTCTTGAGAATGCCCTATTCCTATAATTAACATTTTCTTAGGTTTATTTAGTTTAGATTGAAAAATTTTACAGAATAAATTTTCTATATTTGTATAACCTGCATTATTAGCTAGTGCAACTACACCACGTCTAAAATAACAAGATTGAGTGCTATTAAACTTATAAAAATCAGGATGAGCTGTGAAATTTAGCTTTTGTGGATAATGATTACTTGTATTCGTATTTTTTATTGGATATATTAGCATAATATATTAAAATCTATAAAAATATTTTTTGTCAATAATCTTATTTTATATACTATATGTTTCAAATTACCTATTTATGTCCTTTTGCGTGATTTAGGTATTGTCGATATTTGAGCCGAATACTTACTATTTCAAGAGTCTTTTCGCGGATATTTTTGTTACAAAAACCGGACATTTCGGACATTTATACTCAACCTATTTCCGACCATAATGTCACCCTGAATTTATTTCAGGGTCTTACCCAAATGTAGTAAACATGCCACTTTTGTAAGATGCTGAAACAAGTTCAGCATGACAATATGCCTGTTTCCTTCTGAGCAAAAGTCCTGAAAAAAGGTTGTAAAAGAGCAGTTAGTTTAGGAATTTTAATCAGACAGTTTTGGAATTTCGGGCAGTATTAATTTTTATCATTTATTAAATTATATACTTTTATAATTTGTTTATACAATTCAATATTATTGAATTTAAATGCTAAATCTTTTGCCTTAATTATATCGTCCATAGCTTTATCCTGTTTTTTCATAACATATTCCAGAAGTGCTATATTACTTCGGATATAAGCATTTTCTACAACTTCATATGCTTGGCTAAAATCGATATAATTCTCATCTGAAGGAGTAACCCAATAAAAATATTTTCCTCTATACGTGTTCTTTTCATCGGCTTTATAATGATAATCAGCAGTTTGCAAATCTATTAGTAGATTTATTGCCTTTTTATATTTTCTCATATTTATAAATCTATAGGAATATCCTTCAAGTAGAGGCAAATATTCTAAAGAATATTTATTATTAAAATCATTTGTAAAATTACTTAATTTATATTTATTATATATGTCATTAGCAATATTATAATGTTGTAATTTTAATTCTATGTTTGCTTTTAGCATATCATCTATGTACTTGTTAATATCCGAATATGTATAATTAATTTTTGTTCCATAATCGTAAACAATGTATTTCTCAGTTAAATTACCTAACAAATTAAAGTATTTGTCTAAATTCTCCTTAGCACTGTTATATTCTTCAGTTGAGTAATATAATAATGCAAGATTAAAATAAGCTTCAATTAAATTAGAATCTTCTTTTATAGCATTTGAGAAATTTTCAAAAGCTTTTGGATGATCATACTTTTCTAAATAATAAACTCCAATGTTATTATAAATTTCAGCAGTTTTGTTATTATTTTTAAGCCTTGCTTTATAAAAATTTAGGGTATCTTCAAATTCACCTTTCTTGATATTATTATTTATAAAGGCTAATTTCCCATATTTACTCATATCTGGTGTTATAAAATAATTTAATATATTAAAATCTTTATTTTGTCCAACACTTTTAATCTCAGCTATATAATTATAGGTTTCATCGCCATTTATTAAACTTTCTATACCCACTTTTAATCCTAATGACAAAGCCTTATTATAATCTTCTTTTGCTCCATCATAATCATTAATTTTAAACCTTGCAAGCCCTCTTTCATAATAAATGTTAGAATTTCTTATATGGTTATTATCATATTCCTTTATTGCAATATTAAAATATTGTATTGATTTTTCATAATAGGAATTTTTTAAATATGCTAGCCCAATGTAGTGATAATAATCTGCTATTGTGTTTTTGGATACATATTTTGAATAATTAAAACCTTCATTACATAAATCAACAACTTTGTCATAATCACCTTGTTTCAGAGCATTGATTGCATCTTTTGAGTAGTCAACTTTCATTTTAGTTTCGTTTTGGTCTATCCATTGTCTTACTCCAACTTTTTTCATCATTGGAATATCACGACCATCTATATACATTTCCTTTGGTTGTACATTTATATTTACATCAATAATAATTTTTTCATTACTTAGTACTGGTAATATTGTAAAAATAAAAAACACGGATAATATTGAAACTTTAAATGGGAAATTCATTTGTAACACCTCTAAAATCTTATTATTAAGTTTTATAGTTCTTAATACATCTATTATTTTTAGTTTAGATTATAATATTAATACCTAATTAAGTAAATAATTTATTGAAATATTCTGTGTTCTAATATTGTAATTTTGATAAACTTAATATATTTACTACCAAGTTAAAAAAAATTTTTCCAAGTTTAAAAATCAAACTACCAACTTCAAAATTCAAAACTCATACTGTCCGAAATTCTTGAACTGACTGCAATACAAATTACAGGTCTCAAACCCTTATATAGAGCCAAATTGCAAAAAATTCTCAAACTGTCTGCGAAATTGGTAATTTCGGTAGTTCCGGTGTTTGGATTCTCATCGATTTTTCCAAGTTAAAAATCAGTAATGATAACGATTTCGCCAATTATTCCAGAACTGTCTGAAATTCCTGCAAAATAACAGTCGGTTTGAGAAGAAAGAACAAAGATTTTGATAATTATGTAGGGTGGAAAATGCTTTAAATAATGAATTTAAAAAATGATTGAACGTACATTTCCACTATTAAATATTTGGTGGGTACGCACTCAGAAATTTTCGTCTAAACTTCAAGCAGAATGCAGCTTTACCCACCCTACAAACTAATAAAAAGCAGACAAATTATTTTAGATTTGAGAAATACAATTGCTCATTATAATATTAGAGATTATGTACAAAATAAAAATCAATATTTAAGCGTATTAGAGATGTTTGAAAAACACATTTTATAAATTTTATTAGACATGATAATGCAACTAAAATACATCTCATGATAATTTAAATGTATGTATAGTACATAATCATATAATTATTTGCACAATAATCGCATTCTTATTTAATTAAAAGATTTTAAAATAAGAATATGGATGTTAAAAAAGAATTGGGACTAAAAATAAAACGATTAAGGCAACAAGAAGGGCTTACGCAAGAACAATTTGCCGAAAAAATTGGTATTGCAACCAGAACTCTTGCCGGAATTGAAATCGGTGAAAGTTTTGTTTCTGCTCAAACCATAGAAAATATTCTGAAATACACAGGCATTACCTTTGAAGATTTTATTATATCAAGTCATCTGCGACCAACAAAAGAATTAATAAGTGATATTTATAATTTTATTGATAAAATAAAAGATGACAGAGAAAAAATAGAAAGTATTTACAAGGTAATAAAATCACTATCCAACGAGTAGCCTATGTACTTATTTTGCATATTTTTGTAAATATTTGTAACAATACTGCATAAACTTAGACAATTTTCTCCTGCAAAAATACTTTATAAATATATCGAAAACAATTAAAGTATTACACGAGCAGAAAAGGAGAAAAATATGACTGGTGAAATTAAAGTTGGAATGAAGTTTGGTACATTTGAAGAAAAAAAGTTGGAACTACAAAAACGTACTGTTCAATTATACGACCAAGGTGTAAAAGGAACTAGCGTTTATCATAACAAAAAAACATATGACGATGGCAGTACATATGAATCTTATTGTCTTGTAACATCAAAAGGCTTTGGTTGGGGCAGACCTAAATTGCCAAATGGCAAAGAAGACAGAAGCTGCTTAAGTATTTATCAATCCTCACCCAAAAAAGATTTTCCAAATGGAATAAAAATTACAACATACAGTTCTTTTGATGGATTTGAATATACATGTATGGGTGAAGATGGAAAATTTAATAAAATAGTTTCGCCAGATGGAAAACAAAGTGCGTACGATGACAATGGTAATGGCATTGTAGATGCAAATGAAATCCGTAAAGAGTAGGTTTTCACTAAAAATAAACAATATATAAAGAGATGATTCTTACAACAGTATCATCTCTTTCAAATTACAAATTTTTGTCCTGCTGCATGATTTAGATTTGGTCTATATGTGAGGGTAAATTTTGGTATTTTAAATTTCTGATTTTGGAATTTTGACGCAAAAAAATGATAATTTGGGGTAATTTGAATTTTTCATTTCCAACCACACAAAATCGCCATAATTTAATAAACTTGGTACTTTTAGCAATTCAAAATATTTACCCCTTCCGGCCAAATGTCCTGTTAAAAGGTAATTCCGAAACTACCAGAAAAAATATAAAGGTACTTAAATATACAAAAATACAGCCATTCAAATACTTTATTCCTAATAATTATATATGGCGGAGAGGGAGGGATTCGAACCCTCGGTAAAGTTTCCCTTACAGCGACTTTCGAGATCGCCACCTTAAACCACTCGGACACCTCTCCAATCCTTTTGTTTTAATTATATCACCAAAATAACTATTTATTTCTTTGGAAAAATTTTGCTATATCTTTATGCTCTAATATCTTTGATATTGGTCTTCCATGTGGGCAGGTAAAAGGTTTTTCACATGTTCTCCAATTACTGATTATCTCTTGCATTTGGAACAGGTTAAGATACGTATTCGCTTTTACGGCTGCTTTACATGAAGTGGTAATCAAGATTTGTTCTTCTATATTATCAATATCTCCTGATAAATTCTCTAAAATATCAGCAAGAATCTCTTTCGGAGGAATTTTTGACAGAATTTGAGGAACTTTTCTGAATATAATTTCATTATCCGACATAAAATCAATATCATACCCAAATTTTAAAAGTTTGTCTTTATTATATTCAAGTAGTTCTTTGTCGCTCGGTGATACCTCTATTACATCTGAAATAAACAATAATTGGCAGTCTATATTTTTTGATTTTTTAAGTTGTTCATATATGTATCTTTCTTCTGCAATATGTTGATCTACGATCTCCAGCCCTTCTTTTCGCTCAATTAAAATATAAGTCTTTTTATATTGACCAATGATTACATCCTCCTCCTCTTTTAATTCTTCCTGTATAAATCTCTCTTGTTTAGGAGCTGGTGCCGAATAATTATTTTTATGAGGAAATTCTTTAATTTCATCAGTTTTAACTTCTTTTTGTTCAAACATTGAACTTATATTTTTGTTTAAAGAAAAGTACACATCATCGTTTTCTTCAATAAATTTTTCTTGCTCGGTTTCTGTATTTATTACTGGTCTAATATACGGTACATTTGCAGGAATTTCTTTTTTTGCATTATTTAAAGCATTGTCTATCGCTGAATATATGAAGTTGAATATTTGGTTAGTATTTTTGTATCTTACTTCTTTTTTTGTCGGGTGAACATTTACGTCAACATCTTCAGGCGGAATCTCCAAATTTAAGATAATAAAAGGATATCTGTTCCCAATAAGTCTTTTATAAACTGTGTCTATTGCTTTTTGAAATACTGGACATTTTACAATACGGAAGTTAACGTATGTGTAGTAGTCTTTTTTACTCGAACGTGTATAATTAGGTGTGCTTACATAACCTGAAATTTTTAGTCCGGAAAGATTATCCGTTTTTAATACTTCCCGAAAATTTTTGTTAATATCTTCTGCAAAAATCTCTTTTACTGTCTGCGGAAGATTTTTTTGTCCTGTTGTTTTTAGCGTAGTTTTTCCGTTGTTTTTAAGTTCAAAAGCTACAGACGGATTAATCAATGCCAAAGATTGAACAAGTTCGTTTATGTATGCAAATTCTGTTTTTGCTGATTTTAAAAATTTTAGTCGGGCAGGAAGATTATAAAATAAATCTTTAATTTCCATAATTGTGCCTATTGCACAACCGGTTTTTGTTTGTTTGACTTCAGAATTCTCGCATTCAACTTTCACACCGTTATCAAAGTCCTTAGTTCTTGTAATACAGGTAAGTTTCGAAATTGATATTATGCTTGCAAGAGCTTCTCCTCTAAACCCCATTGTTTTTATATTATATAAATCTTCTCCTGTTTGTATTTTACTTGTGGCATGCTTAGAAAACGCAAGTAAAATATCATCAGGATGAATTCCTGAACCGTTATCTGCAACTCGTATATTTCTGCAATCATTTTCAATATCAATACTTATTCTTGTTGCTCCTGCGTCAATCGAGTTCTCAACAAGCTCTTTTACAACAGAATAAGGTCTTTCTATAACCTCTCCTGCAGCAATTTGATTTATTACATTTTTTGATAGTTGAAGTATTCTCCCCATATGCATCCCTCTTTTAAGTTTATTATACTTCAAAATATGTTTAGAGTATAATTGTAAATATTAAGGGGTAATATAAATGGCAATAAAACGAGAAAAAAATAAAAAAATAAAAGTAGCATTCCCTCATATGGGAACAATATCAATCGCATGGGCGGCAGGATTAAGGAAAGTGGGTGTTGAACCGTATGTACCGCCATATACAAGCAAAAAGACTCTTTCATATGGTACAAAAAATTCGCCCGAAGCAATATGTCTTCCGTACAAGTTGATATTAGGCAACTTTATTGAAGCGATTGAAGGCGGTGCGGATTATGTTGCAATGATTACATCTCCAGGAATTTGCAGACTGGGAGAATACGGGAACAACATATACACAACTTTGAAAGACTTAGGATACAAAGCTAATTATATAGAATTGTCATTATATGACGGTATTAAAGGATTGTATAAGTTTATGAGAGAAATCTCAGGTAAAAATGATCCGATTTTAATTTTAAGAGCAATTAATATTACAATTAGAAAAATTTTTGTTATTGATGATTTGGATAAAGCTCTTTCATATTACAGAGCAAGAGAAGTAAAATACGGTGATGCTGAGAAAAATTATAAAAAAGCATTAAAAATGGTAGACAAAGCTGATTCAACTCGTGAACTGGGCAAAGCTTATGATTTAGCATTAAAAGAAATCGAAAAAACAGAGATTGATCCAAACAGAGAAGTTTTGAACGTAGATTTAACAGGTGAAATATTCTTGGTAAATGATGAATTTTCCAATCAAAACATTGAACGTGAACTGGGTAGAATGGGTGTTCAAACAAGAAGAAGTTTAACTGTCGGCAGTTTTTTAAAAGATGCGATTATCCCAAGAGCGTTTCAAAACAAAGAAACTCACTTGCAAAGAGCTGAAAGAATGGCAAAACC
>CADBXV010000068.1 GCA_902798645.1 uncultured bacterium | reverse complement strand
ATCCAACCGGTTTTTTGTTTCTTTCTATTGCGCTGTATAATTCTGTCATCTCTTTATCTCTCTTTTAATTATCACTTACATATATATAAAGTATATAAGTTTTTAGAAATTGCCTTTTTTGATTCTTTTTATTAAGAATTGTAAAGATGAGTTTTAATTTTTTGTTTTTTCTTAATATTTTAAGGTCAACCGTTTGAGAACAATTTGGCTGTATTTCAATAATAATGTAGATTTTACACTTATTATAGGACTTTACAATTGATACTTTTTGAGTTAACATGAGAGCATAGAGAAAATATAGAAAGTGTGTGATTATGATTCAACCTGTAAATGCCTTGACCCCTAAGGTATTGTTTAGGGGCGAAACAGTTAGCGATCCGAGAGAGTCTGTAAAAAAAGAAACTCGTAAGCGTCTTGCACTTGCAAATGCAGCAGGAATATCTGTTGTTCTGGGTGCGGCAACAACAGCAATTGCAAGAAGTAATACGTCTTCTTGGCGACATGCAGGATTTTTCGGAATAGGTGCAGCACTTATTTCAATGATGTTTTTGGGCCCCGGATTTTTGTATAAATCAGGCATAAATACAACTAAATCCGCAGAAAAAGATGTGTTTGCAAAAGAAGTTGCAATGCCAAAAAAGTTTATACCTGATGCAGGCGATATATCAAACGTCGCAAAAAATACAACTAAAGCTACTATAAAATCTTTGCCGAAAGTTTAGGTTATAAATCTGAATTATTCATCTACAGGAGCAGTTTTACCGAGTCCGAAACCTTCTTTTGCAATTTGGTAAACACCAAATATACCAAGTCCCCAAGCGCCGCATTTCTGAGCAAAACCTTTTGTTGCAAGTGCTAATGACGATAAGAAAATAGGAATAATATTATCGCCTAAAGAGCTAAAGAATCCTTCAATATATCCTTTAAATTTTCCAAATATCGGGACAATAGGATTTTTCATTCTAAGGTCGGCAACTTTCGATTGCATTGTGTTGGTTAATGAGCTTGCAGTGCTGTTCGAGCGTTTTGCGGCAATTGATTTTTCAAAAACGTCTGCAGTAACTTCAGATGTACGAGCTGCAGAGTGATGACTAGCCATAGCTAATGCATCGTAGGTTACTGCGCTGAGTCCTGCGATACCAACTGTTTTACACACTATATTAGCTATTGTTCCCATTTTTATTTACCTTTATTGTTCTTTGTTATCTTTGACTGATGGATTTGGTATGTTTTTTACTTCTACACCTGCAGACATTTTTAATAAAATATCTGCCGCTTGTAAAATGTCTTCTTTGTCAGCGTTTGGATTTGATTGAATGTTTTGCAGCAACTGTACTGTATAATCATTTCCGCATGCGAGTTGAGATGAGAATGCTGAAAGTGCAGCTATTCTTACAATTTTGTTCGGATCTTGTAACATTTTGTTCAATAATGCATTTAGTGCTGCATCATCATATCTGTCTTTATCTTCATCAAGTCTAGTTAAGATTTCTTTTGATGCCATTAACCTGATTTCATCGTTCTGGTTGTTTAAATAATTTTCCAAAGATTTTATGTATTCGTCAGTTAATGCTACTATTTTAGTTTCTTTTGTATTTTTCTTTTCTTCTTGAACTTCTGCTTCACGATTTGATAAATCATCTATAATATTTTGTGATTTTGTCATATCATTGTTGTTTGCTTCTTTTTTATCTGCATATATTTTATATGAATTAGGATTAGTTACTGAAGAACTTGAATTACTGTTATTTTCTTTTTCATTATCAACATTATTGTTTGCTAATCCATTATTATTTACAGAACCATCGTTTGTTGATTGATTATCTTCTGAATTATTTTTTTGAATGTTATTTTCTTGTTGTCTGTTTGGATCGTTTATGTTATTTCCGTCTCCGTTAACACCGTAGTTGTAATTATTTAAGTAGTATTGCGGAGGATATGCATTTGGGTAACCAGTATTTTTATTAGGGTTATCTAATCCGTTTTGTTGTGATAAACCTGACCGCTCATGTTGGTTTGAATCAATCGGATTAGTTACGCTTTGTGTGTAACATGGCTGCGGATAATTTATGTATGCCTGATTATTTGGAATACAGTTTTGGTTAACACCACAATAACCGCCATTTACAACCGGTGTTGATTTTCCGTCAAATTGACCGGTATAGACTGCCGGATTTGATATTTGAATAGTTACGCCCGAATAATTAGGCTGCGGATTAAACATTGGATTTGTCATACAAAATTACCTTTTTAAGCACACTATATTTATATAAAGTATTATTCCACAGAAAAATTGCTTTATTCGGATAATTTTGTAACGATTTGTAAATATTTATATGTAGAAAGAATAAATATTAACCTAACAATTCGGTTAAGATAGTTGCATTTTCTTCAGCTTTAAGGTTATTAGATATTTTATTTCTTTTGATGTAAACACGGAGAGCTTCCCTAATCAATTCACTTCTTGTTCTTTGTTCAGAAGAAGCTACATTATCTACTCTGTTTAAAAAATCATTTGACATTGAAATTAAGACTCTAGCCATATTCCCTCCATATCACCGTCATTATATCATATAAAGAATTTATTACAAGAGTATATCTATTTTATATTTATTAAAACTTTACAAACCCTATGACTTTGTAAAGTTTTGTAAACTTCATACTCAAAAAAAGCAATTATTCAGAAAATAAATACTTTTAATATATAAGGATATTAATTAGAGGAAAGAAAAATGAATCCGTTTGCATCACGAACAATGTTTTTTGGACCAATGGGAATGAGCGTATTCCCGGTTTGTAATTGTGGTGTTTCTATGCCTTTTTATGGTATAGATGACAGATTGTCATTTATGAATTTCCCTGTTTTCAGAGATACAAGCAAGGACTTTTTATTAAATCCGATGCTGGCTATTATGCAGTGTCGTCAACCCGGGAATCAATATTTTAACAATTTTAGTACTAATTATCTTCCTTTATTTAACAATTTCCCCGGTATGAATAATAACTGGTCAC
The DNA here is from genome assembly GCA_902798645.1 of uncultured bacterium. Taxonomy (GTDB): domain Bacteria; phylum Cyanobacteriota; class Vampirovibrionia; order Gastranaerophilales; family Gastranaerophilaceae; genus CAG-196. The sequence goes on along the minus strand of CADBXV010000068.1, from coordinate 10,392 downwards.
CTTGGTCTCCATGGACACCGTGGAATAACAATAACAACAATAATAACAATAGTAATTCAGATACACCGGAAGTAAAAAAACAAAAAGAAAAAATTGAAGCATTAAAAGATTTATATGATAAATATAAATCCCATGTTAATACTTCTTCAAGAGATTTTAAAGATTTAGAACGTGAAGTTGAGGCAGCATTAAAAGAAGAAAAAACTGAAGATCAGCTTAAAAAATTAGAAGCTGCTATGAACAAATTGACACCCAGAGCATTAAGAAAAACCGTTCTGTCAAATCCGGATATAGATTCAAAACTATACAAAATGGGTTATAATTATCCTTCAGATACTTCTTATAAACATGAGGTAAAAGATGGTGAAGTTAATTGGAATGAATTTTTAACATCATTAAATTTGGCAGATGCAAACTCAGTTGGCAGTTTCGGTCCGTTTGTTCTAAATAATCATAAAGGTGAAATCTTGCAAGTTGTAAGTACTTGGAGGAATTCTGAGAGGAATGGCAAAACATTTGCCAAATGACAGTGAAAATCAGCAACAATATAAAGCCGGTATTGTTGGAATTACAGATGCGCTGGCAGTAGAAGCAAAAGAATTTATGGATGAAAACGGCGGAACAAAAGCCTTCCCTAAACTAAGCGCACAACTAAAAGCATTAAATACTAAAGCAGAAACAATAAAGAAAAAAGATGTTGTAAAAACAAAAATTACAAAGAGTGAAGTAAATGCTCTTGCAAATGAATTTGATAAATTGTATGCAATGTTAAGAGTTCAGGAAGCAAGAGTAATTAATTCGGAAATTGTTGAAGAATATGCAAAAGATATGAATGCTTTAAAAGAAGGAACAATTTCTGAAGATATCATTATTAAAGAAACAATCGAAGATTTAAAATCAGAAAAAGTAGATATTCCTAAAGATTCTGAGTTAGATACATTGCCTGAAAAAATTTCAGATTTTGAAGCTGATGAATCTGTGGATGAGATTTCTAATATGGAAGAAATTGACGATGAAACAGATGGAAAACCTACAGAAAGAATAAATAAACTTGTTGAAGCTGATAAATTAGAAACCGTAAGCGGTCATGAAGGAATTTATTCTACTAAGCTAAGCGGTAATAATGTACCTAAAAAATATTACAAAGCAACTGAAGACGGAAAGCTTGTAGAGATTAATTTTAGTTCTGCAAAAAAAGAACCCGTAAATCAAAATAATGTATCAGCAGTTGATATTGCGACTTATGTAAAGACAGCAGAAGATATAGAAGGGTATATTGCCGATAAAAAGATAGAAGTTCGCACAAACATGAAGATACAAACACCAAAAATATATAAATCAAAAGATGCCGATGAGAAGGGCTATTCTGAAATGTTTTATATAAAAGATAACAAATTCGTAAAAGTTAACGGTACAGTATCTGTTAATGGCTGGGTTGACTTAAAAAATGGCGGCAAGAAGCTTATAACTAATCTTACGGATGATGATGTAACAGTTGTAACTTCAAGCAGCGATATATATACAAAACCTGTTAAACAAAATGAATCAGTTCCGGAAAACAGCTCTTCCGGCAACAATAGCGGAAATTCAGCAGAGCAAACAATTGATGAATCGGTTGTTTATGAAACATTGACCGATGCAGCTGAAGCTGCAAAAAATGCAGGATATAGTGATGCGGATATAGAAGGATATTTTGTAAAAACAGAAAAGAACGGAAGCAAAATATTTTATAGATATGAAAATGAACATCTTGTATCAAAACCAAATATCAAAAATACAAATAAATGGGGACAAATATATGACGGAGACCAAAAGAAATGGGTTGCGCCGGAAACTGATTTGTCGCCGAGTGATTTAGGTCAGGAACTCAGAAGAAAACTAAACGGTGATACATCTGTGGCAGAATATAATAGAATAAATCAAATAATGACAATATTTGAATCTTATACAGAACCTGAAGATATTATAACATTTATTGAAAAATATACAGAACAAATGCATGAAGATGAAAAGACATTTTTATCTCGCTGGAATGATGAATTATGCGCTCAAATATCAACGGAAAATCGTTATGGCAGAGAAGCTAAAACTCGTTCATTAAAAATAATAGCTAAGCAAATTAAAAAAGTAATGGAAAAATGTCATAAGGAATTAGACGCATTTGGTCCAAAGAGCGAAGAATATGAAGATATGGTATATTACGCAGAAAAAACAAAATATGATTCTAACGAAAGTGATGGTGGAGATTCAACCTGGCGTAAAGAAGATGCAACCTGGAGAAGCTTGTCATTCTGGAGCTCTGAAAGAACAGGTGCCGCAAATAACATGGATGATATTATTGAAGACTTGATAGATAAATACAGAGAAAAATTCCCTAAAGAAAAAAAAGAAGAACAACAGAATTCATAAATAAGATGTAAGATGGTTATTTAAGAAATTTGCCGGACAAAGTTCCGGCTTTTCTTTTGCAGTTTCCGGCAGTATGTCAGACATAGCCGGATATAAATATTTGAAAAATTAATAAAAAACTTTATATAAGTGCGATTTTGTTTCCTGCCAAAATGACAGGTGGGTGAGTGCCTTTACAGTTCCGTTTCCCGCTGGCGATTTTGTATCGACGGGTATACTTCTTCAATAATAGAGCTTACTCTCCCTTTTATAAAAAATGTAGGAACAAAATAAACACCTATATAAAGTAATGATATTATGGCATATATTTCATTTGTTGGCAAGTTAGATTCATAGATAAAAAATGGAACTTTTTTTTATTTATTTCGTCTTATTTATTGAGAGAGTAATGGAGGAAGTGTGATGAGCGCAGTTTTAAATAATGTTGAATATATTGATTTAAAAGAGGATTTAACAGATGAACCGCAGACATTTAATACAATAGTAAATAATGATGACATTTTACAAATGTATTTAAAAGAAATAGGCAGAAAGAAAATTCTTACAAAGGAAGAAGAAGTAAAGTTAGGGAAAAAAATTCAGGAAGGAAATTCTTTAGAAAAGCAAAAAGCTATAAAAGAGCTTGTACAGGCGAATTTGCGTCTTGTAGTAAGTATTGCTAAAAAGTATATAGGTCAAGGTGTATTATTCATGGATTTAGTGCAGGAAGGCTCATTAGGATTAATAAAGGCAGCAGAAAAATTTGATTACAAAAAGAACTTCAAATTTTCTACTTATGCAACGTGGTGGATAAAACAAACAATAATCAGAGCTATATCAAATCAGTCAAAGACAATAAGAATTCCTGTTCATATGCTTGAAAAAATAAGAAAATATAAAAAAGCTTGTTCTCTTGCAGAATGCGATGAAAAACTTGAAGTCGATGACGAAACTATTTCAAGGCTGTCAGGCTTATCAAAAAAACGAATAGAAGAAGTTCGTTGTGCTCTTAAAACCGAGCCGATAAGCTTAGAAACTTTTGTTACAGATGATTTGTGCATACAAGATTATGTAGAGGATAAGAGTTATTGTTCTCCTGAAAATAACGTACAAAGAATGCTGAAACAAAGTGACGTTACTCATCTTTTATGTACATTGGATAAACGTGAGCAGGAAATTATCAAACGAAGATTCGGTTTAAATTGTGAAGAACCAAAAACTCTTGAACAAATAGGAAACGCTTTGGGTTTTTCAAAAGAAAGAATACGTCAACTGGAAACAATTGCGTTGCAAAAATTACGTAAAACAAATTCAATAGATGACTACAGAGAGTATTTAGACGAAGAATAGGAGCTGTTTTTATGTAGAATTGTTAAAAGAATTTTTCTCAAAATTGCATTCTTAACATATTTAATATATGATAGTCCTAAAGGAAATATGAAAAAATGGGTAAATGAGGGGTGACAAAAAATCCCAAATCACAGCAAAACTCATCTGCCCTATGGAAAAGGAGGACATTAATGTTCAAAAAGTTATTGCAAGGACTAATCGTATTTAGCTTGCTGTGTGTGTTTAATGCCCCGGCAAAGGCTTTTTATACAGATATGGATGAAAGCCACTGGTGCTATCAATCAATTAAATTTTTAACAGAAATCGGTGTATTGGTAGGTTATCCTGATGGAACTTATAAACCTGATATTCCTGTATCAAGAGCAGAATTTGCTTCTATGGTTATTAAATCTCTCGGTCAGGAAAACACAACAGTTTCACAACCAATAAATTATGCTGATATTGAACCGGATTTCTGGGGTTATAATATTATCCAAAAAGCTGTTTATTTCGATCTTATTCCAAACGGAAAGGGCGAGAGATTCAGACCTTATGACCCTGTAACAAGAGCTGAAGCAATTACAATTGCAGTAAACGCTTTAACAACATCAAATATAAGTGAACAAAAAGCTCAAAGCGTAATTTCAAAAAGTTATGAAGATTACACTCAATTGCCGGCTTGGTTTTTAATGGCAGCAGCAAAATCTCAACTTCTTGACTTGGACGTTATAGAACCGGGAAGAGAAGGGAAGATGGAACCTAACAGACCGATGAACAGAGCTGAAGTCGCAGCTTTATTATACAGAATGATGCAGGAAGCTAAACTTAATCCGAATGCTAAGCTTGCTGAAAATATGCAAAAAAGAACTGCTGAAGGTTATATACTTGATAATGTAAGAGTTCAAGGGTCAATCGGTGTTATTCCTGCAGGTGCTATATTCCCGATTCAAATGGAAACTATAATCGGCTCTCAATTCTCTAATGTAGCAGATATTTATACAGCAAAAGTTCCTAAAAATATTGTTACAAAAGAAGGATATCTTCTTGTAGAACAAGGAAGTGACTTAAAAGGTCAAATCAAATATGTTCAAAGAGGTAAAACATTTAAACAAAATGGCGAAATTATTATCAAGAACGAAGTTCTTGTAACACCAAAAGACCAAGCAGTTATGTTATACGGTGTAGCAACTCTTGATCCTCAAGTTAAAGGTTTCTGGAGCAAGTTATTTAAGAACAAAAAAGTTCTTACAAAGCCTAATGAAATTGTTAACATAAGACTTCTTGGTCCGTTAAAAATTGATTTAACAAACGGTTATATTTACGAATAAACAACAATAAACGTATAATTTCTAAAAATTCCCTTTGATTTGCAAAGGGAATTTTTTTATTTTATTATTTTTATTAAGAGTAGCAAAAAAAATTTTTACACATTTTATATAAGTGTGAAAGGAATTAACCAACATGGATAACAGTATAAATTTTAAAGGTGCATTTTTACTTCATAAGCCTACTGTGGCCGTTAAAAAGAGTATTCTACCAACATTAGGAAAACATAAACAAATTTTTAATAATTTTATAAATGAAGGTGATGTATTATATATTACAAGAAAAGGTGCAGATAAAAATATTGCAGAGTTTTTGACTCATCACAGAACAAAATTTAAGTATTATCCGGAACTAAGTACAAAATCCGGATTTGATGGCGAAAAGCCTATTGAAGCAAAACAAATTCTAGATGATTACAAAGATAAAATTGTTACTACAGCATCAGAACTAAAGAGTATTTTTAAATTTAATAAATTTCTTTTAAGTTTTTCTACAAGAAAAAAAGACAATACTTTAGAAAAGTGTATGGAAACCTTAAAACTGGATTTTCAAGAGTACGATATTAAAAAATTAAATGGTTTTAATGAAGTATACACAAAAGACAGAGATAAAAAATTAGTTGCTACTATATCAGAGCCCGGACAGTACGGCTTCAGATACGTTAGGATTGAACCTAAAACATCCGGTGATGAAGTAGAAAGATATGCAGTAAGAGACGGAGAAACATTCAGATATATTAACAATCCTGATAAGAATATTAAACATGGAACTACTGAATTTTTAAAAAATTTTATGAAAGCTGTTAAAGCGAATAAGCAACCTACTCGTACCGCAGCGCATCAATAGGGTTTAATAAAGAAGCTTTATATGCAGGGTAATATCCGAAACCTATACCAACCAATCCTGAGAAACCAAAAGACAGAATAATTGGTGATATTGTTATAACTATAGCCGTTCCGAATAATGCACCTACAGTAAGAGCAATAATTATTCCTGCAATAATTCCTATAACACCGCCGATAAGAGAAAGCACAAGTGCCTCGATTAAGAACTGGAGCCTTATATCACTTGCCCGTGCACCTATTGCCATACGAATACCTATTTCTTTTGTTCTTTCTGTTACTGATACAAGCATGATATTCATGATTCCGATTCCGCCTACAATTAGTGAAACTGATGCAATTGAAGCTAGTAATATTGCAAATGTTCTTACTGTAGATTTCATTTTTTCTTGAAACTCGGCAGAATTTCTTATCTCAAAATCATTTTCTTGAGTTTTGCCCAAATTATGACGATTTCTTAATATCTCCTCGATATCTGTTTGTGCAATATTTGCGCTTTCTAAGGAATCCGCTTGAGCAATAATTTGGTTAACCGAACCCGGAAAATCAGTTCCGAATACTTTTCTTTGGGCAGTTGTTAGAGGAATAAAGATTAAATCATCCTGATCCATTGGGCCCATTGTACCTTTTGAAACTAGTGTACCTATTACTTTAAACGGCACATTCCCTATTCTTATTGTTTTACCTACTGAATTTATATCTCCAAAAAGTTCTGTTTCAACAGTAGAGCCTATTATTGCAACTTTTGCTGCATTATTATCATCATCTTTAGTAAATGAACGTCCTTCTTTTATCTCATAATTTTTGATATATAAATAATCTTGAGTTATACCGTAAATTGTTGTTTGCCAGTTTTGATTTCCGAACATTGATTGTTTAGAGGAACTCATCAAAGGAGCTACGGCATCAACTCCTCTTGCGTTTTTTCTTATTGCTTCGGCATCTTTTACGCTCAAAGTCGGTTTTGACCCCAAGCCCATTGATACTCCTCCGGTTTTAGCGGTTGCAGAGCGAATTGTTAAAATATTTGAACCCATAGATTCCATATTAGCTTGGACTTGTTTATTTGCGCCTGAACCTATAGCAAGCATTACAATAACTGCCCCTACACCGATAATTATACCCAGTGAGGTAAGTGCGGAACGCATTTTATTAACTTTTAAAGAATTTAAAGCTATTTTAAGTGTTGAGTTGAAGTCTATCATTTTGGAAGTGAATAAGTGATTAAGTGACTAAGTAAATAAGTGGTTTTTAATTTGTCCTACTATTCACTTGTACTTATTTCTTATAAACTTTTCTCCTTTCTTTTGGTGCGGTACACCGCACCCTACTTTACTATATTTACTATTTTGTTCGTGTATTAAAATGCACGCTGCTATGTTTCTCTATTCCTTTGTTTTAGCCATTCTTCTTTTGGTAAGTCTGAAACAATTTGTCCGTCTTTGAACTTTATAATACGTTTTGTGTATTCTGCTATATCCGGTTCATGAGTTACCAATACAACAGTTTTACCAAGTTTTTCATTAAGGTTTACAAAAAACTCCATTACATCAATACTGGTTTTTGTGTCCAAGTTACCTGTAGGTTCGTCTGCTAGAATTAGTGGTGCATCGTTAACAATGGCTCTTGCAATCGCAACTCTTTGCTGTTGTCCGCCTGACATTTGAGAAGGTAGGTTATCTTCTTTTTTTTCCAGACCTACAATCTTAAGTGCCTCCCTTGCTCGTTTTAGTCTTTCTTCTTGCGGAAGCCCTTTATAAATCATTGGCATACAAACATTATCTAACGCTGAAGTCCTTGATATAAGGTTAAAACCTTGGAAAACAAACCCAATTTTATTATTTCTTATATCCGATAATTGATTTGAATTTAGAGAAAAAACATCAACACCGTCAAGGTAATATTCTCCGCTTGTCGGCTTATCTAATGTCCCTAACATGTTCATGCAAGTAGATTTTCCGGAACCTGATGTACCCATAATTGCAACAAACTCACCTTCTTCTATTGAAAATGAGATATCATTTAGTGCATAAAATGTTTCATCACCCATTTGGTATGTTTTTATTGCATGTCTTACGTCAATTAAAGTCATTTTTTAAGTAAATAAGTTAATAAGTAAATAAGTGAATAGGTGAATAAGTGGTTTTAAAATTGGCCAATTATTTACTTGTTTACATATTTTTTATTAACTTTTCTCCTTTCTCTTGTTTGTGCATTAAAATGCACACTAAAAAACTACTTCATGCCTTATTGCCTTTTAAATTAAAGTGGTGGTCGGCGCATGCCTGATGATTGTTTTTTCTTTCCTTTTGTTATAGCAGTTATAATTACCTTGTCTTTTTCTTTGATTACATCTGAGATAATTTGAGTTTTATTATCATCAGAAAGTCCCAGTTCTACATCGTATCTAACCGGTTCTCCGTTTTGAAGCAACCATATACCTTGATTTTCGTATTTTTGCTTGTTTTCAGCAGGAGAGAATTTGAGTGCTTTATTATCAACAACAATAACATCTTGTACTCGTCCGGTAATAATAGAAACATTTGCACTCATTCCCGGAATAGCAAAACCGTCAGTATTATCAACGGAAACAATAACAGTGTATGTTACAACATTGTTTGTTGTAGTGGAAGCAAGACGAACTTGTGTAACAGAGCCTCTGAAAGTTTTATTTGGATATCCGTCAAGAGTATACTCAGCTATTTGTCCGACTTTAATTTTTCCTATATCAGCTTCGGATACAGAGGTTTCAATCTGCATTTTGGTTAAATCTTCCGCAACTTCAAAAAGAGTTGGTGTATTAAAACTTGCAGCAACTGTTTGTCCGACGTCAACCGCTCTTGAGATTACAGTTCCGTCTACAGGAGATGTAATTTTTGAATACCCTAAATTTGTAAGATTGTTTTTTAAAGTTGCTTGTTGAGCATTCATTTCCGCTCTTGCAGCGGCAACGTCAGCTTGTGCAGTTAAATAATTTGAACGTGCAAGTTCTACATCATCACGTGATACATAATTTTTGGCATACAAATGCTCATACCTTTTGTAATTGTTCTTTTTGTATTCCAAATTAGCCATTGCTTTTGAGTAGGCTGCCTGAGCGTTATTGAGCTTAGCGGTTGATTGATCAACATTCGATTGGAATAAGCTTGGATCTAATTCCGCAAGCAATTGCCCCTTTTTTACTTGAGAATTATAATCCACATAAATTCTTGCAACAGTTCCTGATACTTGAGTACCGACAGCAATCGTATTTATAGGTTTAATTGTACCTGAAGCTTCTACATATTCTGTAATTGTACCTTTAGCAATCTCTTTTGTTATATATTTTGTTGAACCGTTTTTTAAGAATAATATAAGAACAACCGCGATTGCGATTATTATTCCTATTAAAGCTATGTATCGTTTTTTCATTTTTACCCCTATAATTCTGTTGCCAATTTCCCGTCTTTATCTAAACCCATTCCCATTGATTTCATCAATGTTTCACGAGCAATATTATATTTTAAAACACTTTCTACAAAATTCAATTGTGCTTGATTATATGTTTTAAGAGCATCTTGAAGTTCAACATAATTATTCAAACCAACACTGTATCTTCCGTCTGCCAGCTCAAAGTTTTCCAGAGTCGCTTTAACTTTTGTATTCATCAGCGGAATCTGTCTTTCCATCTGCCTCATATTTATGTAGTTATCTTGAACTTCCCAATATATGCTTGATTTTGCAATATTTACATTGTGTTTTGCAATGTTTAAGTAATTTTCGCCTTCTTTTATTTGGTAGTATATTCCATAAGGATTCACAGAGCCTAAGTCAATCCCTGCTCCGACCTGCAATGGACTTGAATAAGAATGCTCGTCCTTATTGTATGACCAAGTTAAATTAGCGGTGATTGAAGGCGCATATTGTCTTTTAATTGCTTTTAATGATTCTTCTTGAACATTTACGACCATCTTGTCAGACTGCAAATCGGGCCTAAGTTCTAATGCTCTGTCTACAGCTTCTTGTTTTGTCAGTTTTATAGGACTAAGCTTGTAGTCTTGAATAATATCATTGTGTTCAATCCCTGAAGACAGCATAACTAAACCGTCTTTATTTCGTTTTACGGTTGGTGTTGGCGGTTTTGATGTATTTGCAGAGTCCATTTTCTTTTTATAATCTGCTTTCAAAAAACCAAAATTCTCTGTATTTGTTACAACAAAGGGTTTATCTTCCTGATAAAACATAGAGTCTTCCAAGTCAATTATCGAATTTAAAAGATAATTCTGTCCTTCAACGAGTTTTATTTTTGCATCAACAAGGTTAACTTCTGCGTTAACTACATCAATTTTAGATTTTAAACCTTCATCAAACATCGCTTTTGTTCTGTCATAGTTAAGAGTTTGGATACGAACATTTTGTTCAAAAATATCTAAATCGGCAAGAGCAGATAAAACTTTGTAATAATTAATTCTTACAAGATATATTATTTCCAGTAATTCATAAGCATAGTCATATTCGGCAGCTTTTG
>CADBXV010000067.1 GCA_902798645.1 uncultured bacterium | reverse complement strand
GCACCAATTGATATTACAGGTCCGTCGTCAAAATCTATTTTATTCCAATATGATTTTTTTATTTTATTGTATATATCTTTTGGTTTTAAAGAAGTTCCGAATATTTTTTTAGGATTTAGAGAATATCCCTTATATTTTGCATGGCAAGCCATTCCGGCAAAAGCACCGACAGCAGTACTCCCTGCAACAATAAATTTCTTTGCGTTGCTGTAAGGGCTGTCTGCCCACGGATTATTGTGTCCGAAGGCTGTTCTATTTTGGTTTCGGCTTACAGGATTGATACTCATACCACGAACCTTTCACAGGTAATAAAACATGTAAAGGTCAAAAATTGCGTTATTATTAAGAATTATTAAGATATTGGTGAATTAAACTTAGATATCTCTTCAAAGTAGCGTTCAAGAGCCTTGTAGCCATTGTATAATTCATTCGTAACATTAGCATATCTGCTTGCTACAATGTATTTTAATTCTTTACATCTGATTTGCATAAGCTGGTCTGCATCTTTTCTTAATAGTTCATTATTTGACATTGACCATTTTTTCAGATAAACAAGCTCGTCATTAATTTGTTTAATTGTAGAAAATTCCAATGTATTAAAATCGTATTTTTTAAGAAGTTGGAGTTCAGAATTATTTAATTCACTTATAATTACATAATTATCAGCAATTCGTCTGTGAGAATACGGTACAGAACTTTTAGCTAATAGTGCTGATGTAGAAAGCGCCGTAAACGTATCATCATCAGTAGATAACGTACTTTGAATCGGATTTACTGTTTCTATCTTTTTATTAAGCATATCGCCAAAACTCCTTCTATCTCCCTTTACATAATTCTATATTATAAAAAGCAAGACAATTTGTCACCAAATCTTAAACAAATTTTACAATTATAGAAAATAATAAAAAAACAACCGTCATAGATTAACGGTTGTTTTTAAATATATTGTCGTTTAACTACTCTTATTAGCAAACTGCATAAGAGTTAGATAATGACTTTTTTAGCATGTCTACCTTATCAAGTTGTTCCCAAGGTACAATGATATCTGTTCTTCCGACGTGACCGTAAGCTGCTAATTTTTGATAGAATTTACCGCCATTCTTAGCAGGTAGGTTTCTCAAATCAAAGTTTGAAATAATTGCTGCAGGTCTAAGGTCAAAGTTCTTACTAATGATAGAAGAAATCTCATCATCAGAAATCTTACCAGTACCAAATGTATCAACAAAAATTGAAACAGGTTCTGCTTTACCGATAGCATAAGCAAGTTCGATTTCGCATTTTTCAGCAAGTCCTGCTGCAACTATATTCTTAGCAACGTATCTTGCAGCATCAGCAGCTGATCTGTCAACCTTCGTAGGATCCTTACCTGAGAAAGCACCACCGCCGTGACGAGAATAACCGCCATAAGTATCTACAATAATCTTACGTCCTGTCAAACCTGTATCACCTTGAGGTCCGCCTACAACGAATCTTCCTGACGGATTGATTAAAATAATTGTGTCTGAATCAGGTTTGATTGATTCTGTTTCAAATACGTAATCTATAACAAGTTTTTTCAAGTCTTCTGATATAATTGATTGAACTTTAGAATTATCGCTTATACCATTGATTTCAGGCGCATGTTGAGTTGATAAAAGAACTGTATGAATTCTTGAAGGCTTTCCGTCAACATATTCAACTGTAACTTGTGATTTACCATCAGGTCTGAGATAAGATACAAGACCTTCTTTTCTTACTTGAGCCAATCTGTATGACAATTTGTGAGCCAAACTGATTGGTAAAGGCATAAGTTCAGGTGTTTCATTGCAAGCATAACCAAACATAATACCTTGGTCGCCTGCGCCGATATCAGAAGTTTCACTTGTTGAAGTAAGAGCACTGTCGCTTCTGCTTTCTAACGCTTTATTTACACCGCCTGCAATATCAACAGACTGTTCATCTATACTTGTTAATACAGCACAAGTATCAGCATCAAATCCACCGCCTGATGTTCCTGTATAACCAATATTTTTTACTGTATTTCTAACAACTTGCGGTATATCTACATAGCAATTTGATGTAATTTCACCGCAAACCAATACCATACCTGTTGTTGCAGTTGTTTCAGCTGCTACACGGCTTGTTGGGTCTTTTGACAAAAATTCGTCCAAAATCGCATCGGATATTTGGTCGCATACTTTGTCAGGGTGTCCTTCGGTAACAGATTCCGAAGTGAATAAAAATTTTTTTGATGTCATAATATTTCTCCTTAATTTATACTTACCGGTAAGGTTTTTAATTCCGACCCGGTTTACACATTAGCAATATTGTAAATCACAGAACATAAAAAATCAACAATTGTAATAAATACAATTGTTGATTTTGTTACATTTGTAATATTTTGTTATACGTGTTCTACAACCTTGTCTATAAGACCGTATTCAACAGATTCTTGTGCTGACAAATAGTGGTCACGTTCACAGTCTGCTTTAACTTTTTCAAAATCTTGACCTGCATTTTCAGCCATGATTCCAATTAAGAGGTCTTTCATTCTTAAGATTTCTTTTGCTTCTAGTTCTATGTCTGTAGCTTGTCCTCTTGCACCGCCTAAAGGCTGGTGAATCATTATTCTTGAATGAGGAAGTGCCATTCTTTTTCCTTTAGCCCCCGATGATAAAAGAAATGCACCCATAGATGCAGCTTGCCCTAAGCAGATTGTTTGAACATCTGCTCTTATATGCTGCATTGTATCATATATTGCAAAACCGGCTGTAACACTTCCTCCGGGAGAATTTATATATAACATGATATCCTTTTCAGGATTTTCGCTATCAAGTAACAACATTTGCGCAACAATTGAGTTTGCAACATCGTCATCTATTTCTGTACCTAAAAAAATGATTCTTTCTCTTAGTAATCTTGAAAAAATATCAAAAGATTTTTCTCCTCTTGAGGACTGTTCAATTACTGTCGGAACATAGTCCAAAATTTTTTTGATTTCTTCACTCATTTATCTCTCCTTGAATAAAATCTGTAAGCGTAGGGGGATGTCTTAACATATAATTTACCCCAATTGTTAAGATAATTTTACAATAAATTGAGTGATTTAGCAATTTTTTTGATAAAAAATACTTTAAATAGATAATAGAAGGTAGTATATGTTAAATAAATTATCCATTGCTGAAAAAACAATAACTTATGCAAAACGTACAGGATTGCGTTCGATGCAGAATATTCCTGAAGGTGCGGAACGCTGTGTAATTGAAGCGCACAAAAACGAATTGACTCACGAAGTTTGGGGGAATCCTGAAAAATTAAAAGAATGGGTGCTTTCTAAAATTGAACAATTGATTAATGCAGATTATGTATCTGAACTTCTTGACAGAAATATTGTTGAAAATTCACGTAATGAACTTGTTAAAGCCTGGGGAAATCTTGTTAAACAAGATTTTAAAACTTCAAAAAATCCTTTTATGCAATTAAAAATTCTGGATTTTATAACAGGAAATTTACGTAAAAATAATAAGTCATTAGCACCAATACTAAGAGTTGATGTTTTTCAGGATGCACTTGCTATATCTAAAAAAACCGGTAAATCATTTAAAAAAGTTTATACAGGCTTATTAAAAGACACAAAATACCATAAAATTAATGTAGCGGAAGAAAATGTCCAAACCGAAAGTGTAAGAGGTACCTGGTACACCTTACGAACATTGAATAAATCCGAGTCAGTTAAATCTCCTGTTCTTGCACAAAAAATTCAGGATTTTATTATGAGTATATCTACCGGCAGTGATTGGTGTATCAGAAATCGTTATCGCTTAAACAGCGAATACATGGGGACAAAGTTTCATATTTTTGTAGACGATAAAGGAATCCCTCAACTTTGCTTAACAGCTGTTGATGATGCAGGAAAAGTTTTTAGCTATGTAAGAGGCAAAGAGCAGTATAAAACTATCCCGAAAGAATATAAGGAAGTGCTTAATAAATTTTTAGAAAAGCATAATTTGACTGATTCACTGGTTTTAGACAATGAAGGATTCACAAGTCGCATTATAGATTTGTGCAAATAAACTTATGATTAAACTTAAAGAACTTTAATCTTTCTTTAGATCTCCGTTTACAGCATCTTCTGCGACATCACCGCCAATTGCTCCTATTATAGCTCCTCCGCCGGCAAGGCATGCAGCCGCAGGTGCGGCTAAGATTGCTGTTGCAACTACTGCTGCAGCTCCAAATACACCGCCAACCCATGCTCCGAATTTTCCTTTAAAATTCAGATTTGTTGCAGATGGAGAATTTAAACAAGGTTCTGGACAGTAGTTTTTCTTGTTTTTAACATAATACTTTGGTTGATTTAAAACACTAATTTGACTCACTCGCATACATTTTCCCCTTTAGCATTATTGTATATTATTTTTTTATGTTTATATAGTTTTGTTAATAAAAATTTACAGATTTTATCTTATCAGTTATTTCTGTAAAGCATTTTCTAATGCCTTTTCAAGCACTTTAATTTTTGACTCTAAAACTTTTACTTTTGCAATGTTTTCATCGGATGCAACTGATTCTTTTTCTAATTCTCTTTTATATAAGTTAATTTTACTATTCTTGACTTTCAGTTTTAAAAACATTAAGAAAATACCAAAACCTGCCCCTGATATAAAAATTCCAGCAAGCTCAGATTTTCCTGATAAATATGTGTAACTGTACCAACTCGATAATATTGAAAGTATAAGTAATAAAAGACCGTATAATGATTGTTTCATTTAATCCTCCGTAATTGTTATCTAAATTATATTCTAAAATTCAAATTCATGCTATTATATATTGTAATAATCCAACTAATAAAGAAGAAAGAATAATAAATGGGAGATGAAGACAAACAGTTTGATGCCACACCCCAGAAGCTCGAAAGAGCCAGAAAAGAGGGACAGGTTGTAAAATCGAAAGACGTGTCAACGGCATTGTCACTTCTTGTAATGTTTTCTTTTATAAATATGCTTGCACCTATAATTTGGAGAATGATTGTCGGTCTTTTTAAAACTTTGTATGAGCAAATTCCCAACAAGCATATTGATGATATCGGTATAACTTATATTTTGACAAATACATTAATTCCTTCTGTAGTAATAATCGGCTCTATTTTATTTGTAGCAGCCTTTATTGCAATTATAGGAGATTTTATTCAAGTAGGGCCTCTCGTTGCAACAGCACCCCTTGTTCCAAAGCTCGATAAGCTTAACCCGACAAAATATTTCAAGAACTTATTTCAGGTCAAAACGTTGTTTGAGCTATTCAAAAATGTTTTAAAGGTTTTAGTACTGGGTATTGTCGGTTGGACAGTATATAGAGCGCATTTGGAAAGTATTTTAATGCTTACAGCTATTGATAATCATTTTGCAGTAATGATAGAATTCGGAAAACTTATTGTTGAATTTATTTACAAAGCATGCATTGCGTTTCTCATAATTGCAGCAGCAGATTACGGTGTAACAAAATGGAAGTTTTTAAAAGATCAAAAAATGTCTTTTAAAGAAATCAAAGATGAGTACAAAAACTCGGAAGGTGATCCGCATGTAAAAGCTGCATTACGTCAAAGACGTATGCAAATGCTACAACAAGGGGCTATGGATTCTGTCCCGGATGCTGATTTTGTTGTAAGAAATCCAACCCACGTAGCTTGTGCTTTAAAATACGATGCAGAAACTATGTCATCTCCGACAGTTACTGCTAAAGGGACAGAACTTATTGCAAAAAAAATTATTGATATAGCTGTACAGCATAATGTGCCTGTAATTGATAACCCTCCTGTTGCACGTGCGCTTTTCAGAATGGTGGATATTAACCAGCAAATACCTCCTGAATTGTATAAAGCTGTTGCGGAAATCTTACTGTTTGTTTATGGATTAAAAAAGAATAATAATGCATAAACATAGAATAATCATATATATAATGTAGTCTAAAATCTTGAAAAAATATTGAAATCAAGGTATTATTAAAATAAGTTAGTTTAATAAGTGAAGATGGATAGTAAGACTTTAATTAATCAGTACGTAGGTATTGTACAAAAAACCGCAAGAGTTGAGCAAAGGCGTATACCTAACCATATGATAGAGTATGAGGAATTGGTTAGTATAGGTATTATTGCCATCCAAACTTTGATAAAGGATAAATCAGAAGAACAACTTGCCAGATATAACGAAGCATATATTGCAACTGCCGTAAAATGGGCAATAAGAAATGAATTAAGACACAGGTATAAATGGTATACCTTAAAACATAAAAAAGAAGACGGCGATGAGTTAAGTGATGATTATACACCTTCATCGGAAAGCATGTCTGAAGACGTTAGCGAAGAAGATATGGGGTTTTCTATATCTCCGACAAAAGTAAGAGAAGCCGTTTATGAAACTATCTTGTCAATAGACGGGTTAGCAGCTGCCGCAACTGATAACGCATCTCCGTTTGATTTCTTAAAAGATCCTTCTGCAATGCCTGATGAGCAAGCAGAGATTATAGAGATGAGTAAACTTATTAAACAAGCTATAGCAAAATTACCTCAAAAAGAAAGAACTGTTGTTGAGTATCGTTTTTACAGAAATATGCAGGCAAAAGATATTGCAAATATGATAGGTCTTTCACCTTCACGTATAACCCGTATTATTCAATTTTCTTTAAACCAAATAAGAGAGTATTTAAAAGCACGAGGTCGTGAAGACTATTAGGGATTCTGCATTATGACATAAAATATCAGCATCGCTAGAAAAATCGGTGCATATATTTAAGTCATTTGAGTCTACAGGTCAGCTTTAGCGGCTGACAATTAAACTGCAGAGCAGTTACCGTTTTTTATATGTTAAGCATTGACTAATTCTTCTGTCTGAACGTACTTAGCTGATTTTGAAACCACACCGTAACAAACACTTGTCAATCGCTTATTTAGAGCTAACATTGTTTTAAAATTAGATGCAGATGCGTTCATTGCATACATCATATCATCTGCACTTACTTTTGATACTAATGCATCCTCATTATGGTTTTCCACCTGTGTGTTAGAATACTTTTCAACTAATAATTTGTCAATAAACTCTCTTGCGCCGATACTCATAATAAAACTCCTTATAAATCTTTGTACTACTCTCTTAAATATCTCTTATATATATAAAGTATATCTTTATTAAGAAATTGCTTTTTTTCTTTATAATATTTTACAAAACTTTACAATTTTATAAAAAGTCAATTATAATAGGCATTTTAGTGATAGAATAAAATAAAAAAAGGAGATAAAATATGAAAATTAGAGCAAGTCACATTTTAGTTGAAACAAAAGAGCAAGCGGAAAATTTGTTATTGGATATTAATAATGGAATTGCGTTTGAAGATTTGGCAAAGGAATATTCAAAATGTCCGTCTGGACGTGACGGAGGAGATCTTCGCTGGTTTGGGAAAGGTATGATGGTAAAACCTTTTGAAGATGCTGCTTTTGCGCTAAAAAAAGGAGAAGTTTCAGAGCCTATAGAAACACAATTCGGCTGGCATTTAATCAAATTGACAGATGTTGATGAGGACTAAATGAATTCTAAGGAATTGCTTAATAAATACGGCATAGATTATTTACTTGTTAATTCAACAAACAAATACTTGGTTGAATATCCGGAGCTGTCTGAAAACGCAAGATACACTTTAACCGGTTTCTCAGGATCAACAGGTGATGCATTGATTACCGAAAACAATGTATATCTGTTTGTAGACGGCAGATATCACATTCAAGCCGATTTGGAGGCTAAAAAAGGTATCAATGTTATTAAGCTGGCATTAGGACAAAAACAGGATGACGAGATTAAGAAACTTATTCAGCCTGACAAAACTCTCGGAATCGTTGGAAAAAAGGTTTCACAAAAAAGACTTGAAGGTTTTAAAGGGTATAATATAAAACTTCTTGACGAAGATCCAATTAATAATTACACCGAGAAACATAATAATAAGCATTTTGAGTCATTTAAACCCGTAGACTATAAACCTCAACAAGCAGAATTTATAACTAATTTGGAAGAAGTATCTTATATTACTGGATTGAGAGATTTTTCAAAAGATAATACTGCTAAAATTTGGTCAAAATTATACATTAAAGGAGATGAACGGGTTTTATTCAATAATGACAAGGATTGTGACCAGTTTTTATCGGAATATAAAAAAGAACTTGTTGTGGATAAGACAACGATTAATGCCCATGATTATGCTTTAATACAGCTTCCGGTCTGCAAACCATCAAACGTAAAAACGCTTAAATCTATTAAGTCGGAAACTGAACTTGAAGCATACAAAGAAGCTTTCAAAAGGACAGACAAAACAATTATGTCAATAAGAGATTTTATAGAAAACAACGAAGGTCTGTCAGAATACGATATTGCAGAGAGATTAAGAGATGAATATATTAAATACGGCGCTAAGTCTTTAAGTTTTAATTCAATTGTTGCAATTAACCAAAATTCATCACAAGCCCACTACTCAAAAAGTTCTAAGAATATAATACTTAAAGAAGGAGATTTAGTATTAATAGACAGCGGAGCATATTATGAAAGCGGACTTGCTACTGACATAACAAGAGTATTTGTAAAAGGGAATCCTGACAATTTACAGAAAAGAGTTTATACAACGGTGCTTAAGGCATTTTTAAATTGCTACAATTATATTGCTGACTTAAATACAGAAAAAATAAACTCTGTCACCGGATTCGAGATTGACACATTAGCGCATTCTATATTGGATAACGCAATAGAAGGTTTTAAATTTAATCATGGACTCGGACACGGAATAGGAATAAATGTACACGAAGCTCCGCCGAATCTGTCACAAAATGAGATTGCTAAAACGATAATTCAGGACGGAATGTGTTTTACTATAGAACCGGGCTTATACAACCCTGAACACTTTGGTGTACGTTTAGAAAATTCTTGTTTTAAAAAGAATGGAAAAATACATTCTTTTGTCAAAATGGGGTATGAAGGTAAATTGATTGATTGTTCTCTTTTGAATAAGCAGGAATTGGAATGGCTAAAGGAATTTGAGATTTTATGATAATTACAAGCGTAAATAATGAGTTAGTGAAAGAAACAGCAAAACTTCAGCAGAGGAAATATCGTGATGAGAACGGATTGTTTCTTCTTGAGGGCGGGAAATGCATTGAAGAAGCTATAGCATACGGAATTCAAATTGTTAACTTGTTTGTCCTTGAAGGATATGAAAAGTTTAAAAATTCTGAAAGAATCGAAACAACAGAAACTGTATTATCTAAAATTTCAACAACCACTTCAGCACCAAAGTGTGTTGCTGTTGGAAAACAATTAAAAAGAGTATGGAACAACGATTTTAAACATGTTGTTTTACTGGAAGATATTAAAGATGCCGGCAATCTTGGAACAATACTAAGAACCTCCTGCGCTTTTAATGTTGATGCTGTTATTTTGTACGGAGATACGGTTGACTTGTATAACCCTAAATGTATAAGAGCATCTGTCGGAAATTTGTGGAAAGTTCCGGTATTTAACATTCAAAACTTAAATCAATTGCAAAAAATGTGTAAAGATTATACACCTATAGGAACATTACCCAAAAGCGGCAACACAGTTTGGCTAAAAGATTTTAAAGCACCTGAAAAATCACTTGTAATGTTTGGGACTGAATCAAGCGGATTGAGCGATGAATTAAAAGAATATGCAAACAAATACGGTCAAAATATAACAATTGAGATGAGCGAGAGAGTTGAATCACTAAATTTGAGTATTTCTGCAGGTGTTATATTGTATAAATTGTTTGTTTAAAACCTTCTATCAAAATCGCATACAGCAAGAAAGAGTTAGCTAAAAAGGGGATTATTTTGTCAGGTAAAACATTACCTTGCTTAGCGTTATTTCTTTTCCCTACGGGATAAACCCTCTCTCTAACTCTCTCCTGAGGAGAGAGGATTCGTTTGTGTATTGGTTAGCATACCCCTCTCTTGGGAGCACTACTGACCATTATAATTTTGATTAAATAAAAACAATATTATTTATTATTTTTTATACAATGTTTCTCCAGGTAACATTTTTCCGTCTTTATCGCATTTGTACCAACTATCGTCTTTAAAGTTCCTTGTATAGGACACCTGACCTTTATCCGGCTTACGCTCTGATATATAACTACCATCTGGTAAATCTCTGAATGTTACAGTATTTCCAGATATATGATTTCTTCGTTTTGTCACAGTTCCATTTTCGTCATACCAAAAAGTATGGTCTTGTTTTCCATTGATATATAGTGTTTTTATTTTTGTTTTCTTCTCATTAGCATCATAATATTCAATTGTACATAGTATATTCCCTTTAGCATCACGCCGTGTATCGGCTAAAGGTTTATTATCTTTGCTGACTTTTGTTGTCCAAGTGCTGTTCTCAGCCCCTGGGTTTGTTTGGTATGAAGTTCCGTCTGCCTCAACCCTTACAATTTTTCCACGTGAATGATATGCTGTCATTTCTTCCATTTTACCATCTACTTCTTTATAATGTTTTCCGGTGCGTTCACAATACCATATTCTGCAAGATTTTGTTGCATCAGTTTCTCTGCAATCCTGTTTTGTAACGGTTTCTTTAATTTTTGTCCATGTTGCTTCCGCAATATAAATAACTTGTCCTACTGCACATTCTACAACAGCCTTTAATGATGTCCATTTTTCACCTATAGTTTT
>CADBXV010000066.1 GCA_902798645.1 uncultured bacterium | reverse complement strand
CCCACTACTGTCCATGATAATTTTTGATTAAATAAAAATAATTAATAAAAGGCTGGATTTTTCGGAACACAGTTCCTCAAAATGACGCTCTGCCGGTAGCTACTACTAAAATAGAGTAGGTCAGGTTTCACCTGACAAAAACTGTTAGTCTGAATAATGTAAAAATCTTACCCACAACCGTAGGTCACGTACGTTCTTATGGTTGTGACCTCTACAGCCTGCGAGGTTATGAGGTGTACCGGTTGGCATCACCCCTCTCTTGGGAGAGGAAAATGGGAGAGGGTGTTTTCTGTTTTTATTTTCCCTATGGGTTAAATCCTCTCTCAAACTTCCTATCTGACTTTATTTTCACAGCCGTCTTTTAGACGTTTGATATTTTCTCTGTGAAGGTAAATTATGTAAATTGCACCTAATGCACAATAGCAGATGTAAGCAATTGGTGAACCCAAGAAGTACATAATAAACGGTGAGAGTGCAAGAGCTATTATTGAACCAACTGAAACGTATTTTGTTGTATAAGTAATAGTTCCCCAGATTACTGCAATAATAAGCCCTGCTATCCAATTAAGAGCAAGTATTGTACCAACCCCTGATGCAACGGATTTTCCGCCTTTAAAATTAAGGAATACAGATTTGCTGTGACCTATGATTACAAAAATTGAGGCTACTACCGGAGCTAAACCGAGTCCTGCTCCCGTCGAGATAAAAAGTTTTGCTAAAATTACAGGAAATGCGCCCTTAAATGCATCTAAAAGAAGAACTATAAAAAACCATTTCTTGCCTAACACTCTCTTTACATTGGTTGCGCCGGTTGAGCCTGAACCTATTGTTCTTATGTCTTCTCCGGTTTTTGACTTAACTATCAGGTATCCTGTTGAGATTGAACCTATCAAATATGAAACAACTGCTGTTAAAATTAATTCTAAAATTTTTATTATCATATTAAACTCTCCTTATGTTTATTATACCGTAAAAATAATGTATTTGAAGGTTTGCAAAAAGGTTTAAAATCGTTTAAAATCAAATGTATGGAATATAAATTTCTGGAAAATATCAATACGGAAGATGTAACTCTTCCGCAATCAAGTAAAATTAACAGTTATTTGTTAAAGAATAATTATTCTGATGCAGTTAAAGCTTTGGACTTTTTTGCTACAGAAGGGACATTATTATATATCCATGGTTTTTTAGGAACCGGTAAGCGTCAATTTATAAATTACATATCTGATTTTTTAGACAAAGATATTATAAAGCTAGAATATCATTGTAAAGCTTCTACGGTTTGTGATGATATTTTGCTTTTGTTCATTGAACTTATTGAAAAAAATGCGCTTTCAAAAGTAGTAAACCATACCGCTAAAATTACAACTCTCACGATGAAGTTTAAGCAATATGTATCGTCAATAAAAAAGCCGTTTGTTATAATTTTACATTCGTATGATGATATTGCGGAAGAAAACAGAAAAATAGTTGCGGAATGTATGTCTTCTGTTACGGAATTTGATAACGTAAAAATTATTGTATCAACAAGGGCAATGATAACAGACGTTTTGGGTGATATAAATGTTGATAAAAAGATTTTTCTGAAACCTTTGTCAAAAGAATTATTTAAAGAATATGTTACCTCTTATGGCATAAACGGCGACGAAGAAGCTTTGATGAATTTTTATAAATGCACGAGGGGATATTATTACTATACTGCGTTATCAATTAAAATTATGCAGGCAATGAATATATCGCTCGAGGATTTTTTAACAAAACTGTCATTGTCGGAAATGTCTTTTGATTCGTTTTTAGGATTAACATATTTAAATTTAATTCCCAATACAATAAGAAATTTTTTCTGGTTTTTGTGTTCAATAAGACACGGTATAAGTTTGAATGCTCTTGCGATTTTGGAATTGTATGATGATTTTTCTATAGGGTATTTAAAGAATAATCTTATGATTTTTCAATCAAATGAAGTTATATACGTACAGGACTATTTCCAGCAGGATATAGATATTTCTATTCCCAAAAAAATGGAAATAAAGCTTCATAAATACATTATAGGAATTTATGAGAAAGAATTGAAACAATCTTTGCAATCAAGAGCAATATTGATATCCCGACAGGCATTAAGGGCAGAGATAGAATATCATAACAAAAGAATTGCAGAATTAGAAAATGATAATTCTCCTGAAGCGAAAATAGAGCATGAACAAAAAGATGAGCAACAAACAAAAGTTGAACAAGCGGAAGAACCTATAAGTGAAGAGAGGATAAATATAAATAATCTTTTATTATCTGCAAGAAAGCTTGCGGACGAAAAGAAAAATACAGAAGCAATAGACGCATATATGAATATAATGGAAGAATATAATGCAGATCCTTATACGCTTGCTGAAATTCGTGTTGCTCTCGGAGGAATATATCAAAATATTGGTGAATTTCCAAAAGCACAGCATTATTATGAACTTGCAGAAAAATTTTATAAACAAAACAATGAAAACATCAATTTGAGCTATTTATACTATGATTTAGCAGGTTTATATAATAATATGTATAAAACAGAAAGATCAATAGAAACTATCAAAAAAGTTATATATTCTGTTGATACACCGCAATCTCTGTTGGTGGATTCCTGTATTTTGCTTGGAAATATTTATGACAGTGAAAATAAGCAATCAGATGCCTATAGATATTATAAAAAAGCATTGGAATCTGTTGACGAAAATATTTCCGATAAAACAACAGCTGAACTTTATTTTAAATTAGCGCTGGCTTGCGATGAGCAAGAGGATGAAAAACAAGCTTATGAGTATTACAATTTATGTATTTCAAAGGACTCGGAAGGTATTTATAAGGCTTTGGCATACTCAAATTTAGGTGCTTGTTATTATGAAAACGGTAACTTATCTGATGCTGAAGGTTGTTTTCTTAATGCTTATAAAATAGAAAAAGAAAAAAATAATTATGACGGAATTTATTATACGTCTTCATATTTAGCAAAAATATATGTCGAAAACAAATCGGACAAAGCTTTAGATTTTCTCGTAGAAGCCAAGCAAAGTGCGGAATTTATAAACGAAGAATTTGCAATTCTTCAATCAGAAATTGCGCTGGGCGACTATTATTATGACAAAAAAGATATGAATTCAAAAGCTTTAATTGAATATCTTAAAGCTTATAAATTGGTTAAGAATCTTGATGACAGTGCAAATATGCGAAAAATCGAAGATAGAATTGAAGATATGAAGCTTCGGATGAGCAAAGAAGAATTTGAAAATACAGAAAAACGATATGGATAAAAATTTTACAATAGAAAAAAATTTTACGCAGTATAAGAAAGTTTTTTTGGAGCAGAATTCAAAATTGAATTTAATTTCTAAAAACGATGAAAAATTTTTGTATGAAAAACACATTTATGATTCTTTATCTATAAAACTTACGGGATGTATAAGAGATGGACTGACGCTATTGGATATCGGTTGTGGCGGAGGCTTCCCTTGTGTTCCGATAGCAATAGAGTTTCCAGAGGTAAATGTTATAGGGATTGACAGCATAAGAAAAAAAATTAATGCAATAAATGAAATTAAAAATGCTTTAGACCTCAAAAATCTTTCAGTTATTTGTGACAGAGCGGAGAATATTAAAAATAAAAGGTTTGATATAATAACAAGCAGAGCAGTTGCAGATTTGGCTAAAATAGCAGAATATGCTCTCCCTTTGTTAAAAAAAGACGGCGTTTTTGTAGCGTATAAATCAAGAAAATATCAAGAAGAGCTGGATGGCGCACAAAAAGTTTTTGCCAAATATAAAGCAAATGTGCTGGATATTATAAATTATGAATTACCTTTGGACGAAGTTTATGAAAGAAATCTTATCGTAATCGGGTTTTAGCCCAGCAAGCTTATTTTTGAATTCTTTGTAACTTTTTTTTTCGTATAAAATCATAGTTTCAGGTGATAAAATGTAATTTTTTATTACAGGATTTGGATTTTGCATAAATCTATATTAGAATAGTAATGATGGGATTATATCCGCAAGATGATATTACAGTCGGATTGTTATAAAGTTGGGATTAAGTTTAATGAGAAGAAGACGTAAGTATGATTTATATATTGTAATTTTTTTAGCTATTGTAACATTGGTATTTTTTATTTATAGCAATCTTTCAGCAGGCTCAAAAGGTTATGAACACTACGCAGAGGCTTTAAAATTATATAAAGCAAAAGATTATGAACTTGCATATGCCGAGTTTGGAAAAATACCTCATAATTCAAACTTAAAACAGGCTGCATTATTCAGACAGGCAAGATGTGCAACAACACTCGGCAAAAAAGAACTGGCAATAAAAAAATACAAAAAGGTAATGCGTTCAAACCTTAAGACATCAATAGTTCCTATAAGCAAATATAATATGGCAATTTTAATGTATGAGGTTAATGATAATCATGCAAAATCACAATTTAAGCAAATTATAAAAAATTATCCCGAAAGCGATTATTCAATTGCATCTAATTATTATTTAGGTATGATTCAATCATCAAATATTCCAAACAATCCAAAACGAGCAATAAAAGCAAAAGAGAAAGCGTTTTTATATTTTAAAGATTACTTGGAGAAAGCTCCGGATGGGCGTTTTTCAATGAATGCAATAGAGGAGATAAAAAAACTAAATGTAAAACTGTCTAATTATGATAATCTGCTTATTGCAAAAACCTATTATCAAAACGGCGAATTTGAAAAAGCTAAAGAATTTTTGAATAAAACAACAATGTCCGAGAGCTGGAGTGATTTTGCAAAAAATGAATACAAGCTGGGCAATAAAGAAAAAGCGAAAGAATATACGGAAAAAGGTTTAAAAGAATATGCAGATGCTGTAGAACCTGAAGATGTGTATGAAGTAATAGACGGATATATATCAGCATTTCCTACAAGAAAAGAAGGAATACAAAAACTTAATTCAATGGAGCTTAAATCAACAGGTGCCGATTATGTTGCGTATCTTAATTGTAATGAAGTTGTGGATAAAAGTGTAAAAGAAGCTTGTTACAGAACTCTTTATGAAAAATATCCTAACGGACAATTTTCTGCAGATACTTTATACAACTTGTTTTTGAGTAAATATTTACAGAAAAAATTCTATGATGCTCAGAGATTAGGATTTTTGCATACAAAAAAATTCCCGAATGCAAAATCAAGTCCTGCTGTTACATATTATATGGGCAAAATTGCATATAAGTTAAAGCATTATGAAAGTGCCAATAACTATTATAAGCAAGTTTTGTATAAATTCCCCGATTCGTATTATGCGCTAAGAGCAAGTAATAATTTATACAAAGACGACGGATTCCTTCCTTTCTTGGAATTAACGGAAAAACCGGTTGTATTCCCTTACAGAAAGTCTTTAGATAACAATCTTGTTGTGAATTTAGCATTATTAAAAGATTACGATTTGGTTGAAGAATTATGCAAAAAAGATAAATTCATACAAAGCTGGATAGCATACGAAAAGAAAGACTATACGGTTTCTGCTGTTATGGCAAGAAATGCTATGGAAGAAATAAGTGTAAAACCGCCTTATGATGATTTGAGATGGAGACTTGTTTATCCTTTACATTATTATGAAATAGTAGATAAGCTGAAGGGTAATAACAATCCTATTATTTTGCAATCTATTTTAAAAGAGGAAAGCCATTTTAATCCGAAAGCAAAAAGCTTTGTCGGGGCATTAGGTTTAATGCAGTTAATGCCTGCGACATACGCAGAAGTTGTTAAAAACCATAATATCCCTTCAAATTTGGATTCGGTCACATCAAATATTGCTGCAGGAAGCCTGTATTATTCCGGATTAAAAAAATCACTTGTAAATAAAGATTTATATGCAATATCGGCATATAACGGCGGAATAGGTTCTGTAACCGGCTGGTTTACCAAAATTAATTACCACGACACAGATGAATTCGTAGAACAAATTCCATATCCGGAAACGAAAAATTATGTTAAAAAAGTTCTCAGAACGTATTGGATGTACGGAAAGATATATTAAATTAATATTCTGTGTTATATTTATAATATGAAAAGGGGTTTTCTATGGGCATAGTGTTATTTGAGATTGTAGTTATTGCTATTCTTGTAATATGCTTGTGGGTTGCTTGGAAATATATTTTGCTTGTTATGAGCAAAAGTAATGCGGATAAGGCATTTAGCAAGCTTGCTTTTGTATTACAAAAAAATTATGACAATATTGAGTTGTTTCTAAATAGCAGTCTTAATTTCATAGGTGAAAATAGAGATTTTATAAATAAAATATTAGAAAATATCTCAAAAGCAAAAGATTTTAGTATAGAAAAAGACGGCAATGAAAGAATTATCGGATATGCTAATTCTATATTGAACAGTACACAAGAGATATTAGATATACTTGAAAATTCAAATAATTCGGAAGAAATAAACTGTTTATGCCAAAGATACAAGGCTTCTCACGCAAACTTTATTACAGAAAAAAATAATTATAACTTAAAAGCTCAACAACTCAGACATTATGTAGATGTTTTTCCGACTTCGCTAATAAGCCGATTTAAAAATATAAAAACTATGGATTACATAGAATGTAAATAATTTGTAACAATCACTGAGAATCATGGCAATTATTTATTCCTTATATACTTTATATATTTAGAGGATAACTATAAGGATAAATATACATGTCTATAGACGGTGATGTTTACAATACAAGTGTTTACGTAAACGGAAATAGAGTATATTCAAGTTCATATTACCCCGGAAAGTGCTGTTGTAATAGTTTAGGTTATAATGGCAGCTTCTTCGGGTATGGTTTCTGTAATATGGAAAGTATGGTTGCCATGAACTTAGGATTTATGGCAGGATATTCTCTTATGCCTTTTATGCCTTCTATTATAGAAGGTATAGGAAAGGGTATTGCAAAGGGAGCTTGTGCTATAGCAAAAGGGGTTTCAAATTTGTGGAATAAAGTATTTCATAAAAAGGCAAAACCTGCTACCAAAGAAATAACAAATACAGAAAAAACAACTAATCAAAAATCGAGCGTTCAAACTGTTGAAAGTTCTCAAGCACTTGGCTGATGCCATCAATTTTTTTATAGTATTCAACAGGTTCAAGTGATGCAATAGCAATTATTTTACCAATGCCTGCACTTTTTGCGGAATTTATACCGGCTATAGCATCTTCTGCTACTACACAGTCTCTAGGTTCAAGTCCTATTTTTTTTGATGCAATTAAAAATATGTCAGGAGCAGGTTTACCCGGAATTTTTCCGTCAGAATATACAATTTTATCTATATCAAACCATTTTTCTAAATGAAATTCTTTGATGTAAAACTCTACATTATCCCATTCAGACATTGTAGCTATTGTTCTTGGAATATTATGTTCTTTTAAATAGTCTAAAAGCTCAACGGCTCCGGGGGCAAGCTTGAAATTTTCCGGGTCTGCAAGGCATCTTTTTCTGTATACAGCTTCTTTTTCTTTTCCGTACTTATCAACCATTTCTTTTGATGGTTTATGTCCGATTAAGTATTCTATTATATCAGCATTTGTATGCCCAAACATTTGAGTTCGCATTTCTTCATCGGAAAACGGTTTGTCACGAAGCATTGCAGAGTACTCTCTCCATGCATCATAATGAAGCTGAGAATCCCAATACAGAGTACCGTTAAAATCAAAAATAATTCCTTTCATAGTAATATTATATTACAAAATGTATGCAAGCCAAAAATATGATATAATAAGGTTATGAAAAGATTGTTTGCGTTACTTGTTATAATGTTCTTTATATCCGGCATGGTTTTTGCAGAAGACACATACATAAAAAAATATGCAGGGTATCCGCAAGGCACATTCAAAAAGACTCGAAGCGGTCAAATAGTTCAATATGATAAGAACGGCAAAAAAATAGGTGTATACAAACCTTCTGTAAGAAAGTATAAAAAGATAAAATGAAATTTGATTTGAATATACAAAATATCAATTATGTAAAAATAAATTATAAAGATGATGATGGATTTGCTCATTGTATTAAGGGTGCAATAAGATTATTTAGTGAGTATGAGATTTTAGCGTGCGTAAAATATGATGAAAATTTGCACATAACTACACCTCAAGATGTCGATTTGAATATTGCAACCGATAACGGATTATATAAAGCACATACAACTCTAAAAAAAATAGAAGACGAAAACCCTTATTTGCTTTTTAGTATGCGTAAACCTGAGGATATGGAATATCAGCAAAAAAGAGAATATTTTAGAGTTAAACTCCAAGAAGATGCAAATATCATATTTGTGGAAAATGAACAAGAAATACAGATTACCGCATTAACGTATGATATATCCGCTAACGGAATCAGAATAGAACTTGATAAAAAAGTTGATTTTCCGCAAGATGTTCAAATTAAACTGTTTTTGCCTAAAAAAACAGTAGAACTAAGTGCTAAATATATAAGAACAGATGAAGACGATCAAATTCTTAAAGCATCATTCCACTTCTATAATATATCAGAATCAGACTTGGATTATATATCCCAAATATGCTTGCAAAAACAGTTAGAAGAGCGCAGAAAAAATTTACTCTAGTATTTTGAATATCGATTGTGGATTAAAGTATTTGTTGGATAAAACCTGACAATAACTTATATTCTGCAAATTAGTAACAAATTGTTGCCTGCAAATTTTGCAAATTTTGAAAGTAACATTTCAGCAGAATATAAATATCCCTCTCCATTGGGAGAGGATATAATTTCAATTTGAAAACCGTAAGGTTTGAAAATTAGAAATTATTGGAGAGGGTTAGCTGATAAATTGAGTTTTAACCCGGCAAAAATTATTAGTGAGAGTTAAATTTTAATAATCTCATGTCCAACCCTCACCCGAAATTCTAAGTTTCGGAATTAAAATGAATATCATTCCTCAACTTGGATTTCTACCCTCTCCCAATGGAGAGGGATATTGCTGAAATGTTACTTTTGAAAGATTTTGAAAGATTTTGTAAAGATTTGTAACATTATTATGAAAAAAGAGCAAATTTTCAAAACAAAAAGTTTTTCATGTAGTAGAAGATGTGTGATAAAACTCGTTTGGAGGTTTGTATGGTATCAAGTATAACATTTTGCGGCGGTGGTGAAACTGCAGGTAGTGTATCTGATAGACAAATTGAAACAGCAAAACAAGAGACAACCGGTGGTGTCGGAGCCAGAAAGAATCAAGACTCTGTATTTATTTCTGACAATGATTTAAAGCAGGATACCGTTTGTTTCAGAGGGCAAGACAATAATCGAAAGAAATCTTCAACCGGTTGGTTTGCGGCAACTATTGTTGCAGATGCGGCAATATTAGTCGGCTTACTCGGTTTGGCTCATAAATATGATGTTGTAAGTAAAATTAAGCATGACAAGGTCAAAGAATTTTTCAGACATACTGATGCAGTAACAAAACCTTGCCACGAAGCTTGCTCTTGGGTTAGAAAAAATTGCTATGATAAAGTTTTAGCTTTTGTAAAAAGGGGTAAATAAAAGGGGTAAATAATTTTATCTAAAACAGAAAACGTAGGCGGATTTTGGTTTTACCAAAATCCGCCTCATTATTTTCTTATAATTATATATTATTATATTTTATCAAATCCGGTATATTTTCTGAGGACTTCAGGAATAATTATTGAGCCGTCTTCTTGTTGGAAGTTTTCTATAATAGCTGCAAATGTTCTTCCGACTGCTAAACCGGAACCGTTTAGAGTGTGAACAAATCTGATTTTACCGTCTTTGTCACGATAACGAATATTAGCTCTGCGAGCTTGATAATCTCCGAAGTTAGAACAGCTTGAGATTTCTTTATATGTGTTATAAGAAGGGAGCCATACTTCCAAATCATAACATTTGTTAGCGCTAAAACCTATATCAGCTGTACAAAGTGCAACTCGTCTGTAAGGAAGTCCCAATAATTCCAAACATTTTTCTGCATTTTGTGTTAGTTTTTCGTGTTCATCTTTGCTTGTTTCAGGTGTAGTTAATTTAACCATTTCAACTTTGTTAAATTGGTGAACTCTGATTAAACCTCTTGTATCTTTACCTGCAGAACCTGCTTCACGACGGAAACAAGGTGTATATGCCGTCATATATTTAGGCAAATCTGATTCATTCAGTATTTCACCTGAATAAATATTTGTTACCGGAACTTCTGCAGTCGGAATTA
>CADBXV010000065.1 GCA_902798645.1 uncultured bacterium | reverse complement strand
AGTGAAGCTGTTTTGCGATAGCAAAACACGTAACTCGTTTCGCGCCGGCAACTAAGCAAGTTCGAAAAATTGTCATTTTTCGACTTTTTCCGCATCCTCTGCCGGTAAATTTTGTAAAAAAAATCTTGCAATAAAAAATTGGTCATGATAACATAATCTTGTCAGACTACTGAAAGACGCTTTTTAATGAAGCAAAAATTAGTTCAGCAAGTGACGGGTACTCGGAGCAAGTAAATAAGAACTTAAATTCTCACGTTTAAGCGCAAGAATATTTAAACTACTCCATAACAGTAAAGGAAAAACGTATGAACACAGATCCTATAGCAGATATGCTAACAAGAATCAGAAACGCTAATGTCGTTTCACACCCATCAGTAGAATTACCGTCTTCTAAATTAAAAGTAGCTTTAGCAAAGCTTTTAAAAGAAGAAGGTTATATCGTTGATTACTCTGAAAAAGTTGACGGTCACTTCAAAACTTTATCTATCGAATTAAAATATGATGAAGCTAACAAACCTGTAATCACAAGCTTAAGAAGAGTTTCCAAACCAGGTTTAAGAAGCTACTGCAAAGCTAAAAACTTACCTCAAGTTATGGGTGGTATGGGTATTGCAATCGTTTCAACAAGCAAAGGTTTATTAACTGACCGTAAGGCAAGAAAAGAAAACCTTGGCGGTGAAGTTCTTTGCTATATCTACTAATTAAAGGCACTAAGGCAGTAAGGCATTAGGGCAATAAGAATTTAATACACAGGTCATTGACAGAAAGCCTGTAGAAAGGAAAAATAAAATGTCACGTATTGGTAAAAAACCTATTGATATCCCATCAGGGGTAGAAGTTAAAATAGATGGTAATGTTATTACCGTAAAAGGTCCTAAAGGTACTGAATCAGTTACTTTTAGAGATGAAGTAAAAGTTTCTCAAAAAGAAAACCAAATCATCGTAGAACAAAATTCAGATGACAGAAAAGCAGGTGCTTTGCACGGTTTATTCAGAACTCTTATTTCTAACGCTGTAACAGGTGTTTCTAAAGGTTTTGAAAAGAAACTTGAAATCGTCGGTGTAGGTTATCGTGCAGCTATGGAAGGTAAAAATCTTAACATGGCACTCGGTTATTCACACCCTGTACTTATCGAAGCTCCGGAAGGAATTACTTTCGCAGTAGAAGCTAACACAAAAATCACTGTTAGCGGTTCTAATAAACAAGCTGTAGGTGATATTGCAGCATTTATCAGAGGAAAGAGACCTCCTGAAGTTTATAAAGGAAAAGGTGTTAAGTACGAAGGTGAATATATCAGACGTAAAGCAGGTAAAGCAGGTAAGAAGTAATGAATAGCCCACATGAACTCTTGATATGTTCAAGCAGGTTCGGGTAAAGGAGAAAATAAAATGATTAAACAAGAAATTAGAAAACCAAAAGTTCAAAAAAGACACCAATCTATCAGAGTTAAACTTGCAGGAACTACAGAATTCCCACGTTTAGCAGTATATAGAAGCACAAAACACATATACGCTCAACTTATTGATGATGAAAAACACGTTACTATAGCTTCAGCATCATCTGTTGACAAAGACCTTAAAGAAAAATTAGCTCACGGCGGTAACATCGAAGCTGCTAAAGTTGTCGGTGAAGCTATCGCTAAAAAAGCTAAAGCTGCAGGTATCGAATGTGTTGTATTTGATAGAGGCGGCTTCTTATATCACGGTCGTGTTGCAGCATTAGCTGATGCAGCAAGAGAAGCAGGCTTGATGTTCTAAGGAGCAAAAGGGTAAAGGGGTAAGGGGTAAATATATATAATTTACCTACCCATAACCTTAATCAGCAAGCATAAAAACTTACCCTCTCCCACAAAAGGCGAGGGTAAGTTTTTTTATAAGTTTTAGTTGATTTAGAAAAATTAGTGAGGGGCTGTAAAATAACAGTCGGCTTGAGAAAAATATACAGAAAGTTTGATAATTTTCAAATGTAGGGTAGACTTTAGTCTACCAAAACTTTATTATAATAATATGTCAAATTTTAAACGATATTATCAAGATAAAAATATTGTGTTTATTACGGTTGTTACATACAATCGCCAACAAATTTTGGTGGAGAATATCAAGTTATTAAGGCAATCCTTTAAAAATATTAAATATAATTATAAAATTATCGCTGGCATTGTTATGCCTGACCATTTACATATCTTGATACAAACAGATAAAGCTTCAGATTATTCAAAAATAATATCTTCTTTAAAAGCCGGTTTTTCAAGGTTGGTGCCAATGAATATCAACCAAACACAATCCCAGCTTGATAGACGAGAAAAGGGGATTTGGCAACGAAAATATTATGACCACATTATTAGAGATGAAAAAGATTTTAATAAACACTTGGATTACATCCATTACAATTCTGTTAAGCATTTAAATATTTCACCAAAAGATTGGGAATTTTCCTCTTTTAAAAAATTTGTAAAACAAGGTTTTTATAACGAAGATTGGTGTAATTTTGATGACAAAAATAATATTTTAAATATGAATTTGGAATGAAAATTATAATATTGGTAGACTGAAGTCTACCCTACGGACTGTTTTTTTTGTGTTATAATTTCTCTATAGATAGGAAGGTAAAAAAGGATATGAGTTTAGATGTATATTTAGGTATAGACGTAGGTTCGGTTACTACGAAATTAGCTTTGGTTGACGAAAAAGGTAAATATGTTGATTCATACATGCTTAAAACTGCAGGACGTCCTGTTGATGCGGTACAAGACGGTATGCGTCATATAATAAGCCAAGCGCTTTGTGAATATTCCGTAAAAGGTGTCGGAACAACAGGTTCGGGAAGAAACCTTGCCGGCGCATTGGTTGGTGCTGACGTTGTAAAAAATGAAATCACAGCCCACGCAGTTGCAGCCAGCACAAATATCCCAGGGGTACAAACTATTTTAGAAATCGGCGGTCAGGATAGTAAAATTATTATACTTCGTGACGGTATTGTTACCGATTTTGCTATGAACACAGTTTGCGCAGCAGGAACAGGAAGCTTTTTAGACCATCAAGCTCAAAGACTTAATGTTCCTATTGAAAAATTCGGTGAAACAGCCCTGCGCTCAGAAAATCCTGCTCGTATTGCAGGAAGATGCGGTGTTTTCGCTGAATCTGACTTAATCCATAAACAACAATTAGGGTATCCTGTTGAAGACCTTCTTTACGGTCTTTGTCAGGCACTTGTAAGAAACTATTTAAGCAACTTAGCTTTAGGAAAAGAATTACTGCCTGTTTTCTCTTTCCAAGGCGGTGTAGCTTCTAATACAGGTATGGTTAAAGCTTTTGAAGAAGCTCTTAATGCAAAGGTTGTAGTCCCTGATCATCACCAAACAATGGGTGCAATCGGTGCGGCACTTCTGGCTATGGAAAACCACCAATATACAGAAACACCTACAAAATTCAAAGGCTGGGAAGTTGGTGATATGAGCTTCCAATCAGTTACTTGCCAATGTACAGGCTGCTCTAATAACTGCGAAGTTATTACAATATTGGAAGGCTCTGAACCTGTAGGACACGTTCAAAAAATCGGTGATATTAAAGGCAACATTATTGCTCGCTGGGGCGGTACTTGTGGAAGATGGGACATAGGTTAGGACTTTTAATGTTACAAATGGCAAATTTTATTTTCAGGTGTTTTTAACAATTATGAGAATAAAAAGGAGAAACTAATGCGTGTAAAAAAACTTACGCAAGGTATGCAAGGTGACATAGCAGGTGCAATGAAAAGGTGGGAACCAATCTGTTTTTCGCCCGCAAAAAATTATAACAATGATAAGGTTTGGGAATCATTTGAAAATAATGGTTTAAAAACAAAATTTTATAAGAAAGACAAATTATCTACTATCAAAGAACACAATGAACCATTAGAAAATAATGCGTTAATGTTGGAAGATATTGCTGACCCATTTGGTGACCTAAAAGCAAAACTTAATATTTTGGGTTAATAACAAAAATTTAACAAAAAATCGGTGATATAAAAGGTAACATCATAGCTCGCTGGGGCGGTACCTGCGGAAGATGGGACATAGGATAAAGATAGCAAATGGATAGGTTGTTCTTTTTCTGGAGAAAAAGAACCAAAAAGACTTTAATAAGGGTCGGCTGTTTGTACAAATCTTACGTATAATGTAAAACTTGTTTATTCGCCTCTTGAACACTTAAGAAGTTGGTTGATAAAAGTTTTAATATATTAAAAATATTAACGGCGGCGAGGAATTTTCCTCGCCGCCTTATTGGCAAATTGTATATTTTTATACAAAATTGCACCCTGCTTTCTATTTTGGTATAATCATTGTAGGGCAGGTTTTACCTGACAATAACTTAATAATGTAGGTTGGGTGAAACCCAACAACAAAAAAATAAGGAATTCTATGAGCATTAAATTAAAAAACTTTGAGATAGGAAATAACAAATTGACAATCCTTGCAGGACCTTGTGCTGTTGAGAGTTTAGATATTATGAGAGAAACTGCGGAAGGGCTGAAGAAGGTTTGTGAAAAACTCGGTATTAATTATGTTTTCAAATGCTCTTATGACAAAGCTAATCGTTCTTCTATAACTTCATATAGAGGTTTAGGAATGGAAAAAGGATTGGAATATCTTGCTCAAATAAAAAAAGAATTTGATGTGCCTATAGTTACTGATATTCATACACCCGAGCAGGCTTCAATTGCGGCAGAAGTTGCTGATATCATACAAATTCCGGCATTCCTTTGCAGGCAGACAGATTTACTTGTGTCAGCTGCTAAAACAGGAAAAATTGTTAACATAAAAAAAGGTCAATTTCTTGCGCCTGAACAGATGAAAAGTTTAGTAAAAAAAGTTGAAGATAGCGGAAATACTCAAATTATGCTGACTGATAGAGGGGTTACATTCGGGTACAACAACCTTGTTTCTGATTTTCGAGCAATTCCAATAATGAAAGGATTTGGATATCCTGTTGTATTTGATGCAACCCACAGCGTTCAAATGCCGGGCTCTAACGGAGATTCAACAGGCGGTGACAGAAGATTTGTTCCCGTTCTTGCAAAATGTGCTATGGCAGCAGGAGCTGACGTTTTATTCTTTGAAGTTCACCCAAATCCTGATAAAGCGCTTTGCGACGGACCTAATATGCTTTTCTTAAAAGATGCTGAAGAAGTTTTCTCTAAATGTAAAGAGATATTTGAAATAGTTAGATAATCCATTTATGTAAAGTTACCGTCAGGTGAAACCTGACCTTATATTCTATAATAAAAAGCAATAATATTATTAGGTACTTATTAAGCAGGGTGAAATTTTTTGCACCTTATAAATTTTTATCCCTCTTTCCAAGTAGTTCCGCAATTTATATCAACATCTAACGGTACTCTTAGCGGTTGACCCAATTCCATTGCGGTTAATACCAAAGCTTTAATGTCTTCCAGTTCCTCTTTTGGTACTTCGAAAATAAGTTCGTCGTGAACCTGCATAATCATTTTTGTTTTAAAATTGCCTACAGTCAGTTTTTTATCAACTTCAATCATAGCCATTTTTATTAAATCTGCGGCAGTTCCTTGAAGCGGTTGATTTATTGCGGCGCGCTGAGCAAATTCTCTTATTTGATAATTAGGACTTGCAAGTTCTGTTGCAAGATAGCGTTTTCTTCCGAATATTGTTTCAACATACCCGTTAGTATTTACAAACTCAACCTCTCCAAGCATATAATCTTTTACCTTTGGATATGTTTCAAAGTATTTGTCAATAAATTCTTGAGCTTTATCATTTGATATACCGAGATTTTTTGCTAAACCGTATTTAGACTGACCGTAGACGATACCGAAATTAACAGCTTTTGCACTTCTTCTCATTTCTTTAGTTACTTCATTAACCCCGACACCGTAAACTTTTGATGCGGTTATTGTATGTATATCTTCGCCTGATTTAAATGCATTAATCAAATGTTCATCACCTGAAACGTGTGCCAGAAGCCTTAATTCTATTTGAGAATAATCAGCGCTTAAAATAAGCCAATTTTCTTTATCTTCAGCGCAAAATGCGGAACGAATTTTATTTCCTTCTTCTGTCCTTATCGGAATATTCTGCAAATTAGGATTAGAAGAAGACAACCTGCCCGTAACCGTTAGAGCCTGATTGTATGTTGTGTGAATTCTGCCGTCACGTTTGCTTATAAGCGCAGGTAATGAGTCTGTATAAGTTGATTTTAATTTTGAAAATTTTCTGTGTTCAAGAATATATTCACAAATTTCATACTCTTGAGCAAGTTCTTCAAGCACTTCTGCACTTGTTGAACGTGATTTTTTCTTTTTTGTTTTAAGTTCCAATTTGTCAAACAAAACTTCCGCAACTTGTTTTGGAGAATTAATATTAAAACTTTCTCCTGCAAGTTGATAAATTAAATCCTCAAGTTCTGCAAGCTTTTCTGTCATGTAATCGGATAATTCTTTTAAATAATTTACATCAATTGCAACACCGGTATGTTCCATCTTTGCAAGGATAACGGTCAGTGGAATTTCTATATCATTAACCAGTTTTTGTTCGTTTTCATCAAGGTTGTTTTGCCAGTACTCATAAAGCTTAAAAGTTGTATAGGCTTCATCACAGAGATATTTTTCCGTTTCAGTCTGCTGACACATTATATGGTTTAAAAAATCAAGAGCCTGTGCATCAAGCGTATGTTTTCGATTCGGATCCTTTACATAGCTTGCAAGAAGCACATCATATTCCAGTCCTTTCGGATTAAAGCCGTTGTTTAAAAGCAAATGATAATCTGATTTTGTATCATATCCCAGCTTTTTAATCTCAGGATTTTCTATTATGGAGCGCAAACCTTCAAGATAATCATTAGAACAATAATAACATTTTGCTCCGTCAGAGATTGCAACAGCGCTTATCTTTTCATCTTTTGCGTAATATCTTATTGCAAGACGCTCTTTTTTATTTAATTCTTCAATTATTTTATTATCCGTAACTACTTCAAACTCAAAATCCTTATCCTCTATATTTTCTTTTATGGCTTGACTAAACAATCCCTGCTGAACGGGAGCAAACGAATGACTATCTTTTGATGGTGCAAATATACTTAGATTTTGAGGTTCTATACTATCTCCGTTAAAAGATGCCAATATTTTATCAATATTTTTTATAAACGTATAAAAATTCATTCTGCGTAAGAACTCAGATACTTTATCTAAACTTGGAAGGGTAACAGA
The DNA here is from genome assembly GCA_902798645.1 of uncultured bacterium. Classification (GTDB taxonomy): domain Bacteria; phylum Cyanobacteriota; class Vampirovibrionia; order Gastranaerophilales; family Gastranaerophilaceae; genus CAG-196. Next base: position 3,437 of record CADBXV010000065.1, on the reverse strand, counting down.
TGCAGTATTAATATCAAAATTCACATCTACATCACGAATAATTGTAGCTAAATCTTTTGATAATACAGCCATTTCTTTACCGTCACAAATTTTTTGTTTAACAGCTTTTTCAGGAATATTTTCGCAATCCTCTAAAACGGCTTCTAAATTTGGATATCGATTTAAAAGTTTCTGAGCTGTTTTTTCTCCAATGCCTCTTATCCCCGGAATATTGTCTGATGTATCCCCCCTAAGACCTTTGTAATCAGTAATTTGATTAGGATAAACACCCAGCTTCTCATAAACTTTATTCCAATCATACTCAATAAGTTCTCCCTTAGAAGGAATAAGAACTTTTACAGAGCCTTCTTTGTCAATAAGTTGAAAGCTATCCTGATCTCCTGTCAGTATAAGCGTATTATTACCGCTTTCAGATGCAATTCTTGAGATTGTGCCGATTACATCATCCGCTTCAAACCCTTCTTTTGTATAAATAGGGATATCAAAAGCCTGCAAACCTTCACAAATTATGCCTATTTGAGAACGCAGAGTGTCGGGCATAGCTTCTCTTTGAGCTTTATATTCTTCATATTTTTCTACTCGAAAAGTCTGACGACCGACATCAAAAGCAACCGCAATAAAGTCGGGATGTATATTTGCAAGCAAATCAAATATTGCCTTAAAAAATCCATACACCGCCCAAGTAGGTTGATTTTCGGAATTTTTCATTCCTGTTCTTTCCAGCGCAAAAAACTGACGAAACGCTAATGCGTGTCCGTCTATTAATATCAAAGTCTTTTTATCAGACATACAAGCTCCCTATTTTTTTGACAACAGGCTTAACCCAACCTGTTTTTATTTGTTAACAAACAACGAATCACAAATGTTAGTTTGAGGCACGTAATCGTATTCCTTTATTTCAACATCTGCCATAATTTTCGAGCGTTTTTTTCTGAAAAGCATATCTATAAATGCTTCAAGACGAGTTATAAACCCTGCTTCGCCGGTTTGTTCATCGATTGTAAGAACCAAAAGAGGTTTATTGTATTCTTTAGCTTTTCTTGTAATCCTGTCAACCATTAACGAGTCAGGACCGCAGCCGAATGCATTGATAGATATTATACCGTCAATTTTGTTGTCCTTTAAGTAATGTCCGGCAGTACCTGTCATTTCATTTTCATTAGCCCAATACTTCTTTTGCCCCATTGAGGCAATGCCTTCAGCCATTTGTTCATCTGTAAGCTGCAATGATGTATAAACCTTGACATCCATTTTTTCAAGCTTGTCAAAAATCTTCATCGTTGCACGTTCGTCATACATATTATACCCGTGAGATATTAATGCAACATTAATAGGAGCTTCTTTTTTCTTATCCTGTTCTTCAATAAAGACTTTACCGCTCAAAGCATAGTGCATTGCTTTTTTATAACTCATACCGGAACGAGCCATAACAAGGAAATTATTGTAAACTTTCCAACCTTGTTTTGATGCTTTTTTGATTTCATCAAAATTAGTTATACCAAAAGGTTTAACTGATTCTTTTAGAAATTCATATAAACCCTGATTTTTGGCAGACTTATCCAATGTCGGCTCAATAATATTAATATCCGCCTTAATAACATTTCTGACTAAATCGGGAAGTCCTCTGATTTTAGAGCAGTTGTATATTTTAGGCGCTATTGACTGCAAGGATGGTACAAATATATTTTTAATACCTTTTTCAATCAAGTTCAAAATATGTCCCAAATATATCTTGATAGGCAAACACGTTTCAGTAACAACTAAAGACGCACCTTCAGACATTGTCTGTTTTGTTGTCGGATCAGATAAAACAATCTTGATTCCCAGTGCTGTAAAAAAACCGTACCAAAACGGATAGTTGTTATAAAACGACATTCCTCTCGGAATCCCTATGATTTTTTCGTTTTCCATATAATTAATCCCTTCACTTATATATAGTAGAATAAAAAATACGAAAAGTCACTACGTATTGTAATAATATTAACAATCTTTTGCCATTTTACAGACTAAACTGTTCAGTGTTAAAATTATTTCATCCGATGCATAAAGAGTTCTCTCCTTTTTGGGGAGATACTCTCTCCTGCGGAGAGAGCTGGAGAGAGGGTTTGTCCCGCAGTTTGTAGGTCAGTTTATAGTAGGGTAGACTTCAGTCTACCACAATTTTTAAGGTGACTTAATGTCACGTTTTCCGTTGAATACCACTATCAAACTAAAAATTCAGCCATAAGCCAATGGAGGAGAGTGTAAAATACCAGTCAGTTTGAGAAGAAAGAACAGAAAATTTGAGAATTGTGTAGGGTAGAAAATGCTTCAAATGATGAATCTTAAAATGATTGAACATACATTTCCACCATTAAATATTTGGTGGGTACGCACCAAAATTTCGACTAAATTTCAAGAAGAATGCAGCTTTACCCACCCTACAAACTGCTGTATAATAACAGTCGGTTTGAGAAGAAAGAACAGAAATATTGAGAATTTTACAATTCAAAACAAACATCTTGGTATCTTGTTAAAATTCTTGCTACAACTACAAATTCGCCATCTATTTGATAAATAATTTGATAATTTCTTGCAACTACATAAACTCTAACATTACTTTTTGCTAAAGCAGGTCTAAATCCACTATTCGGAAATTCAGACAAAATATCAAATTTTTGTTCAAAAGTATCAATAAGATTAATTGCTGCTAAAGGGTTATCTTTCGTAATATATTCAAATATTTGATTAATATCATCTTGAGCGGGTTTTGTTACTATTAATTTATGATGCATATTTTTTTCTCAATTCCGAAATAACAATGTTTCCGTCAACATATTCACCATTTTTATACGCATTTAAGCCAATTTCTATTTCTCTATTGAACTCATCAATTCTTTCTTGAGAAATTGTAGTCTTGCTTATTGCAATATTTATTGCGCCATTAATTGCTTCATTAATTGAATTATAAATACCTGCTGCAATTTGGCTTCGCAAAAATTTTTCGTTATCAGGTGATAAAGATATTTCCATAATTAACTCCTTTGTTATTCTTAATTATATCAAATATTAGGGGTAAAAACAATCTCAAAGTCCCCTCGCCCTTCGGGAGAGGGTTAGGGTGAGGGGAAAATGTGAATAAAAAATCAAGTTTTGTTAACAAACCTTAATATTGTTAAGTGGGTAGGGTAGCTTGTAGGTTGGGCATACTTGCCCAACAATAACTTTTTAGTTTGTAGCGTGCATTTCAATGCACGAAAATAAAAATATCATTAAATTAAATTCGCGCACTAAAGTGCACGCTACGGTGCTTGTGTTACATTCAGTTCGTGCATTAAAATGCACGCTACTGGCTTGAATTGGTTGACTAAAGTCAACCCTACTTTTGAGTGCAAATTTGTGCAAAAGTGTGCAAGAATAGTGCAAAAAATGAGTAAAAAAGTGCAAGAAAAGTCACT
>CADBXV010000064.1 GCA_902798645.1 uncultured bacterium | reverse complement strand
TCTAGGGCAAGCGATTGCAGCTTGAGCAGCGGCAAGTTTAGCTTGCGGAATACGGAATGGTGAGCAAGAAACGTAGTTAAGCCCGATTTTGTGAGCGTACTTAACTGAATCAGGATCTCCGCCGTGTTCACCGCAAATACCGCCAACAAGTGAGCTGTTAACGGCTTTACCTTCGTTGATTGACATTTCGATTAATCTACCAACACCTTTTTGGTCTAGTGTAATGAATGGGTTAGAAGGAAGAATCTTTTGTTCAACGTAGTTCTTTAAGAACTTACCTTCTGCGTCATCACGAGAGTAACCGAATGTCATTTGAGTAAGGTCGTTTGTACCATAAGAGAAGAATTCAGCTTCTGTAGCTACTTCATCAGCAGTTAATGCTGCACGAGGAATTTCAATCATAGTACCGAATTTGTAATCTACTCTTATGCCTTTTTCGTTCATAACTTGTTCAGCAACTGCAACTAATGTAGCTTTTGCAGTCTTAAGTTCGTTGATGTGACCGATAAGAGGAATCATAATCCAAGGTTGGATTTTAGCACCTTCTTTTGCTAAATCACAGCAAGCTTCAAAGATTGCTCTAACTTGCATTTCGTTGATTTCAGGATAAGTTAAACCTAAGCGGCAGCCACGTAAACCCATCATCGGGTTAGATTCTGACAAGTTTTCAACGATTTCAAGCATTTTTTCATCTTCTTTATAGTCTTGATTCAAAGCACGTTTTGTAGCAACTTTTTCAATCAATTCTATCTTAGAAGGTAAGAATTCGTGAAGCGGCGGGTCAAGTAAACGGACTGTTAACGGTTTGTCGCCTAAAGCCTTGAACATAGCATAGAAGTCATTGTATTGCATTGGAAGTAAGTGAGAAAGAGCTTCTTTTCTTGCTTCCGTAGTTGATGCAATAATCATCTTTTGTACCCAAGGAAGTCTGTCCGGATCCATGAACATGTGTTCTGTACGGCAAAGACCAACACCTTCAGCACCAAATTTCTTAGCATTTTCAATATCTTTAGGTGTATCAGCATTAGCTTCAACGTGAAGTTCTTTGATTTCATCAACCCAAGAGAAGAATGTTTCAAAGTCTTCATCTAAGCCTGCTTGAACAAGCTCGATAGCACCTTCCATAACTTCACCTGTACCGCCATCAAGAGAGATAATATCGTCTTTGTGGAATACAGTCCCGTCTGAACAAGTGATTGTTTCTTTTGCAAGGTCAATGATTAAATCTTCACAACCTGAAACGCAAGGTTTACCCATACCTTTAGCAACAACTGCTGCGTGAGAAGTAGCACCGCCTCTAAGTGTTAGAACACCTTGAGAAACAGCCATACCGTGAATATCATCAGGACAAGTTTCTATACGAACTAAGATAACTTTTTCGCCTGCTTCACCACGACGAGCAGCTTCTTCAGTATCAAATACGATTTTACCTACGGCAGCACCAGGAGATGCGTTAACACCTTTAGAAACTTTGTGTGAGTGTTTAACTTTATCAGGGTTAAAGCAAGGTAGCAACACTTGGTAAACTGAATATGGATCAACTTGGTTGATAGCTTCTTCTTTTGTAATAATACCTTCATTGTACATATCAACGGCAATTTTGATAGCAGCTTTAGCTGTTCTCTTACCGTTTCTTGTTTGAAGAATCCACAATTTACCTCTCTCTACAGTGAATTCCATATCTTGAACGTCATGGTAGCCTTTTTCTAATTGTTTTGCGATTTCTACATATTGTTTATAAATATCAGGCATGTCAGTTTCAAGTTCAGCAATTTGTTTAGGAGTTCTAATTCCTGCAACAACGTCTTCACCTTGAGCGTTTACTAAGTATTCACCATAGAATTTGTTTTCGCCTGTAGCAGGGTTTCTTGTGAATGAAACACCTGTAGCACAATCGTTACCCATGTTACCGAATACCATTGTTTGTACGTTAACTGCAGTACCGAAGTTATGGTCAATTTTGTTCATGTTTCTATAAGCTACAGCACGAGGGATATTCCAAGAACGGAATACCGCTTCAATAGCTTCTTGGAGTTGAACATAAGGATCTTGCGGAAATTCTTTTCCTGTAACTTCTTTGATTTTTGCTTTGTATATAGGAATCAAAGATTTCCAGCCTTCAGCAGAAATTTGTGTGTCTTCGGTTACACCTTCCCTTGCTTTAACTTTTTCAACTTCTGATTCAAAGTAAAGTTGTCTATCCATTTCCCAAGCAACTGAACCGAACATAGTTAAAAATCTTCTATATGAATCGTAGCAGAAACGAGGGTTGTTAGTTAATTTAACCATTGCTTCAACAGTTTCATCGTTTAAACCTAAGTTTAATATTGTTTCCATCATACCTGGCATAGAAACTCTAGCACCTGAACGAACAGAAACTAAAAGCGGATTAGATAAATCACCAAATTTTTTACCAGCTTGTTCTTCAACTGTTTTAAGAGCGAATTTAACTTCGTCCATTAAACCTGCAGGCATTTTATTGCCGTGATTGATGTAATCCATACAAGTTTCAGTTGTGATAGTAAGTCCCGGAGGAACAGGAAGACCAAGATTAGTCATTTCTGCAAGGTTAGCACCTTTACCGCCGAGGAGTGCACGCATATCAGCGTTACCTTCTTTAAATAGCCATACTCTTTTTTCAGCCATTGTTTTCTCCTTCTTTTATTTTGTGTCAGGCATTGCCTGACCTACCTTTCTATTTCTGTTTTTGTTGGGCAGGTATGCCCAACCTACTTCTTTATTAATGTCGGATTGGTAAATCCGACCTACTTTTGTTTTTTATTTTTATTAGAGGTTGCCCCCTCACCCCTACCCTCTCCCGTCGGGCGAGGGGGAATGTTTTTTGTTTGATTTGTGCAGTGTGCAATTTTTTACACAATTTACAAAAAAAGCATAACATGAATATATTTACTTGTAAAATGCCAAAACTATATAATTACGTATCCTTACCCCGTTTGTAAAGTTTTGTAACAAAAATATCTGCGGTTAGTCAATTTCAGCTGTCCACATGTTTTATATAGATATAATTCATTAGATGTGTAGTAATAGAAAAAATTGCAGATAAAAGGAGTAAAATAAATGGCAACAATTCCTCTGATAAGTTATAACGAGATTTTGACTCACGCAAAAAATTTTTATACAGCGGCCGCACAAGGTAATGTTGAAGCAATTAATGAAGGATATGATAATTTTTTTGATAATGCAAAAAAAATGAATCCTAGCATTGCAAGAATGAGTCTTCAACAAGCACAAAATGATGTTTATACACATATGGTAGAAGATTTTGCAGAAAATAAAATTGGCGCTGAAAACTTTAAGGCAGCACAGAAAAATATTTACAATGCTACTTTCCAACTCAACAGAAGCATTGGTTTGGTTGAGTTAGACAAAAAAGTCAGAGAAATGTACCCCAAAACGGGTTCAAAACGACTTGCCATTATAACTTGTTTAGCTGATGGTGAAGAATTTGGTTTAGCAGAATGCAAAAATGCAAAAGGCATGAAAAAATTTCAATATTTAGTGAGAAAGCTATTAAAACGCTAATTTGCAACAAAAGAGCTTTATGTTAAATATATCCGATAACTATAATAATAGAACAAACTTTTATAATATTTGTTTTAATACTAATAATAAAATCTCTAACAAATTAAAAACTGCAAAGTCTTAACCTATTTTTTTATAATAGACAAACCTTTGTTAATAATATGTTTTTCAATCATTTTTTGTTTTGTTATAGGCAAACGATTTGTTGTGTATTGAAGAAATTCTTTTGAAGTAAACGGAAGCGCTGCCATTACACTAATAACAACACTGTCTATATTCGGCCAAGGATCTTGCACCAGTCCTTTCCCCGGCAAATCTTCTTTATATCTTCCGTTTTCTGTTTTTACTTTTTCTATTTGCTCTTTTGTTTCATCTCTAAAAGGATAATATTCATAAATTTTTTCTGAAATATTATATTCAGATTCCATATGATCATTATTAATTGTCTTTCCCCAAAGACCTTTAAAATTGGCATTGTTAGCTTTTGAATAATGATTTGATATTGAGTTGATTGGTAAAATTTTCATAAATACACACTCCTTTTAAATCAATAATATCACTTTTACAACAACTAATTCAATAATTTATTAATAAAATTTTACTAATTTGACAAATATTATAATCGTATAGACACTGACACTTGATTTTTTAGATTTAGCATTTGATAATAATTATGTAATCAGGTTACGTTGAAAACTAAATATCTCATTGTACTCAGCATACGAGAGTGATTAAATATCGCGGAGTGGAGCAGTCTGGTAGCTCGTCGGGCTCATAACCCGAAGGTCGTTGGTTCAAATCCAGCCTCCGCAACCAATTCAAAAAGGCTTTTAGAAATCTCTAAAAGCTTTTTTTATATTTTTATATAATTTTTTTAGTTTGTAGTAGGTCAGGCACCGTGTATTTTTTTGTCCGTTTTACTTAGAAGTAAACAAATGTAGGTTGGGTATACTTGCCCAACACCACTAAATTCTAGCAATCGGAAAGCGATTGAGAATCTGAAAATCAAACTACTCCAAAAGTGACTTTCTTTGCACTTCTTTACTCATTTTTTGCACCCTTTTGCACATAATTGCACACAAAAGTTATTGTTGGGCAGGTATGCCCAACCTACCTGCTATCAATTTATACCAAATTGTATAAACAGTTGTATCTTAGCATATCAGCCATTGTTTCCAAACTTGTTCTTTTGGGAGGTTCAATACCATACATTCTATCTAGTGCATGTTCATATCCGTCGAACCTGCCGTTTGGCTTAAATTTTGCTCTTCGTATATCTTCTAGCAAACTTGCATATTCAGGATTATCGTTAATAAATTTACTTTCAGCTTCTAATTCCTTAATATAGTTCTCAATTAGTCTAGCATCTTCAGAGTTGTAAGCTGTTTTATAATTTGAATATATTGTATTATCTGCTTCATTAATAAGTTTTTTTAATTCATATTTATTACATTCAGGCTTTTGGGACATTTCTAATATTTTTTCTCTATAAGATTTGATAGGTTTGAATGTAGCTATCTCTGAAATAACGTCTCCTTCTTTATAAATGCTATGAACCATGTTGCCCTTTTCAAAGTGCACTTTCTCTGCTGTACCTTTTGCACCAGCAGAAGTTGAGTATGCCCCTTTACCAATTACAGTTTCACCGTTTCTAATCTTAAAGCTGGCAATAGCATAATTGCCTTGAGCTTTCTGTGCAATCTCTAAAGTAGGATTTGTTACACCTTCTGTAACTTCTGCAATAGCTTTACCAAATTCAGGATTTTTCTTTGCTAATGCTTCAATGCCTTTCTTACTTAATTTAACGGTTGATGCACAACCTTCGGACATAGGTAAATGCTTTGCTATAGCTTGACCAAACTGTAAATAATTTGCCATATTATATTCCTTCTACGTTATACCACTATACTTATATAAAGTAATTATCCCATGAAAAATTGCCATGAATATTAAGAAGTGTTAAAACAGCTTTTCATCCCAACATATTACTTTAGTTTATAGGTCGGGTTTTAACCCGACAAATACTTATTGTATAATAAAAGAATGAATTATAAACGCTACTTTATACCAAATTCTATGGTTTTTATTACAATTGTCACATATAATAGAAAACAAATTCTTTTAGATTATATTGATTTAATAAAATCTTCTTTAAAATACACGAAACAAAAACTCCATTTAATATTGTGGCAATTGTAATTTTAAAAGACCACATTCACTTTATCTTACAACCGAAAAATGTTAATGATTATCCAAATATAATTAAATATTTTAAAACATATTTTTCTCGTAATATCAACATCGATAATTCGGACTTGACAGAGGGTAAAAAACGTAAAAACGAAAAAGGTGTCTGGCAGAGCAGATATTGGGCTCATATTATTTTGAATGAAAATGATTTAAACAAACATATTGATTATATCCATTATAATCCAATGAAACATTATAATATTGCCCCAAAGGATTGGGAATATTCATCATTTATGAAATATGTAAATAACAAATTTTATGATATAAATTGGTGTAATTTTGAGGATAAATACAGAATTTCAGAATTAGACTTAGAATAACAAATAAAGTTTTGTCGGGTTAAAACCCGACCTATATAATAGGATAGTACATACAACCGCCCGGACCGAATTTTATTTGGGATTTTCCATTTAATGCATCTAGCATTTGTTTTGTTGCATTGCTACAGTAAAAACGAAAACCGTTGGCCCAATGTGCAAGTGTTGGATTTGGTATATACGCTTCGGTTCCTCTTATAGGTGCAGAGTCAAGAAGAACTCTTCCTTCAAAGCCCGCATCTTTTGAAAGTTGAACAATCTTTTTTTCAGCATCACGACAAACACCCTGTCTTAAAAATTCTGGTTTTACAATTATTTCTTTTATGTACAAATGAGGTTTCAATCTGGTTATTCCATATTTATCAATATATGTATACTCAGGAGGTACGGGTGATTGTGGAATCATCTTGTTCCTTTTTTGCACAATTAAGCTTTTTAATCTAAAATCATTTATTCCTGTATCATATGAGACAATTTCTGGTAAAAAATCTTTATTGCTTACAACATCCAATTGGGATTTTTTTGAAGCATCTTTAAGATTTGTAAAAGCAATATTATGATTATTTGATAAGATATTATTATAATTTTGTATTGATAATTTCATACAAAATTAAAAACACCTAAATATTTTTTTTGCTATGAAAATACTCAAATTTTCTGTTCTTTCTTCTCAAAATGACTGTTCTTTTACAATATTCATTCTTATCAAACCGACTGTTCTTTATAATTTTACAATAATTCAACCTTTGTATTAATACCAAAATTAAACTAACAGGCAATTTATCAACATTATTAAACACTTACAATTTTTGTATGGAGATTTATTGCTATGGGAAAAATTCAAAATAAATACTTAGAAATAAAAAATATAAACCGAGAGATTATTAATTGGTTAGAAGATATTGCTGAAGAAAATAACTGTCACGTAGAACGTAAAGAATGGAAAAGCAAGTATAACAGCTATGTTGTTTACGACTATGAACCTTTTTGCTCGGAGGGTTTTGAAATAAATCTTTTGCTTAGTTCACCGGAAATAACTTACCTTAACTTCATAAAATATTTATATAAAGAAAAACTTAACACAATTGAATATTTAAACAACTGTATAAAAATTCCGGCTATAAAAAATTACTCACTTTAAATTTTTGGTATATAATATAAAAACATGCTGAGCCGAATTTTCGGAAGAATTGCGTGGGTATGTCAATTTTGAGCAGGTAAATGTTACCATAGAGGAAGTATAGAGTATGCGTGAATTTTTTAACGACTATGTGCAATCACTTGAAACATATATTATGTTTAGAATTAAAGAAACTGTTGCAAAACTTACACCGGAACTTATTGCAAAAAACAGAGCTCCGATTATGTTATCTATGGGAGCTCCTACCGCCAATCCGCCCCAAAAAGTAATTAATGCTCTTAAATCGGCTCTTGATGAAAAAGGTGCGCACTTATATTCAACACCCAAAGGGGAAAAATTCCTTCGTGATGCAATTGCTAAGCGTATGAAAAACCGTTTTAATGTCGAACTAAATCCCGATACTGAAATTTTTTCTCTTATCGGCTCAAAAGAAGGTATTGCAAACTTTATCAGACTTCTAATAAATCCTACTACAATTGAAGCAGATAAAGATATTATATTTATTCCGGATCCCGGCTACGCATCCTACGGAGAAATGATTAAAGCAAGCGGAGGTTTAGCTTATTCCATTCCGCTTATGCCTGAAAATAATTTTATGCCGGATTTGGAAGAAGTATACACTCAATTCTTAAAAGAAGGGTATAATCCTAAAAAGGTTAAAGCATTAATAATCAATTATCCGAACAACCCGCTTGGAGCAACTGCAACAAAAGAATATTTACAAAGTGTTGTTGATTTTTGCAAAAAACACCATATTCTGTTAGTTTCGGATGCCGCATACACTGATATGTACTTTAAGCCCGAGCTTAAGCCGATGAGCATACTTGAAATTGACGGAGCAAAAGATATTGCAGTTGAATTCTTTAGTTTTTCAAAACCTTACGCTATGACAGGTTGGAGGCTTGGTTGGATTTGCGGAAACGAAGAAGCTGTTAAATTCTTTGGAAAACTTAAATCCACAATTGATTCCGGAATTTTTAAAGCTCTTCAAAAAGCTTCTGCTGAAATAATAAATTCGCAAGAAGGTGACAAATATATAGAAGACGCTAATCGTAAATTTAAACACAATCAAGAACTGTTTATTAAAGGACTTAAAGAAGAATTAGGATGGGGAGATTTTCATATCCCCGATGCAACATTCTATTTGTGGTTACCAATTCCGCCCAAATACAAGACTTCTGTAGAATTTTCTGATGACTTGATGAAAACATCCGGCATTATTGTAGTTCCTGGAGATGCTTTCGGTAAATACGGACAAGGATATTTCAGAGTTTCAATTGTTTGTCCTGAAGAACAAATAAAAGAAGTTATACAAAGAATGAAAGCTGACGGATTTTATTATAAGGGATAATATATATGTTATTTTATATATTTACCCTCTAAATTCTCTTATTAAAAAGACATTGCTGCCACCTCTATTAAAAGAGGAATAAGTTTATGTTTACTTTTTTAAACATACCTTGCAGCAAATGTCTGTTCAATTATAATTGAATTTTTTTATTATCCCAAATACATAAATTTCACGTATAGCGATGATATAACAAGGGATATTATAACAACAGCTATACCGTATTTCAGGAATCTCAGAAATGTTATCGGATGACCTTCTGCAGCCGCATTTTCAGAAACAATTACATTTGCAGCCGCACCGATTATTGTAAGGTTTCCGCCTAAGCATGCTCCGAGAGATAAGCACCACCAAAGAGGGAATGTATATTCATGTCCCATTGATTGCTCTATAACACTCAACATAGGCGCCATTGTAGCTGTATAAGGGATATTATCAATTACACCGGATATAATTCCTGATGCCCACAAAATAAGCATTGAAGCTGCTTCCTGTGAGCCTTGTGTAACCTTCAAAATCCATTCTGCCATTAATTTTATACCACCTGATGCTTCTACACCGCCTATAATTATAAACAATCCGATAAAGAAAAATATTGTATTCCATTCTACATCTTTTAATATATCAGTCGGTTTTTCAAATAAAAGCAAAACGCTTGCACCAAGCATTGCTGCTACACAAGTCTGGATATGTGTTATATCGTGCGTTACAAAACCTAAAATAACCGTGCCCAAAACCAACATTGAACGTATCATTAATGCTCTATCAGTTATTGTTTTTGAATTATCAAGATTAGCAACCTCTGCCATTTTTTCAGTATCGGCATGCAGTTTTTTTCTAAATATAACGGTTAACAAAATTAATACAACAACCATAATTTCTGCAACAGGCAGTGTTAAATTGTATATAAAATCCATAAATGAAAAACCTGCGGCGCTTCCTATAATAATATTGGGAGGATCTCCTATTAATGTGGCTGTTCCGCCAATATTAGATGAAAATATTTCCGTAAGCAAATATGGCATAGGATCTATTTCCAACTTTCTTGCTATAGCAAATGTTATCGGTAATACTAATATTACTGTTGTAACATTATCCAAAAAAGCACTTGTTACTGCCGTAAATAAACCAAGAGCTATTAGAATTTTTATCGGATGACCTTTTGTCATCTTCAAAAGTTCATTAGCTATCCAAGTAAATACACCGCTTCTTGTTGATATATTTACTATAATCATCATTGAAACCAGTAAAAATATTACGTTAAAATCAATAAAATTAATAAAATAATGTTCATTTAAAGCATCACCAATCATCTTGTTTTGACTAACCAGTCCAAGAAAAATGGTAATACCGGCTCCCAAAAGCGCAATAGTAACTTTCGGAATTTTTTCAGTCGCAATAAAAATGTATGCTAAAATCAACAAACCTGCTGATATCATAACATTGTGCGCTGATACAAATGCATGTATCAAATCCATTGTTTTTCTCCTCTTTGCCTGAATTGACAGTTCATATACCGCTGCGGGAGCTGCTTTGAAAATGAAAACGAGCTCTCTCAATGTCATGTCTGTTCCCAGAATAGCACAACCGCTTTTAGTTAAACAAGGCAAACCTGTGAAAATATCGATATCGTAATATCGATTAAATCCGACTATTTCAGTACGATTTTTGCGGGGCAGCCTTCATTTTTTCCCATATTTACTGTATTTTTCGGCACTTTTCCTCGCTAAAATTCAAAAATGCGGAGTGCACCATTTGGTGCGCTCCGCATCCGTCCTCCCGGGCATGTGCCAAAAACAGCAGAAAATAAATTTCTCCGCTATTCGATCCAGCTCTCTCCCATCTCATTTGCCAGTCTCAGATGCTGCGACAGCATCGCCAGAGAGGACGCGAGGTCCTCATTCTGCACCAGAACGTGCTCCGGCACCTGCAGCTTCACAAATGCAAAATTCCAGATCGCCTGGATCCCGCCGTCCACGAGCCGGTTTGCCACGTCCTGCGCGGCCTCTGCCGGCACAGTAATGATTCCGATCTGTATATTCTGGCGAAGGCAGAAATTCTTGA
>CADBXV010000063.1 GCA_902798645.1 uncultured bacterium | reverse complement strand
GGTATATTTTCTTCTACGATGATTTTTAATGATATTGTACCGTTTGAATTTTTAACAGGAATTGCTTTCATTCTTTCGGTAAAATATCCTAATTTATATATGGTTTTAAGGTCTTGCTGCATCAACTCTTTATCATATAATTCACCTTTTTTAAGTTTCATTTTTGATAAGATATAATCAGCTTTGATAATGTTTGAACCTAAAATTTCTATATCGCTTATGTATGCTGTGTTTGAGTCATAAGTAGATTCTTCAATATAATCTGTTTCATTAATTAAGCTATCTGTTTCTTCTGCTGCAGAACATCTCAAACATGGTATTGTTAGGGCAGTCAATACCAGAGATAAAGTTATTAAGTTTTTATATATTAATGATAGATTTTTCACCTACCGGACTCCACAGCAATGTATATGAATATTTTATCACAAATATTTATATAAAGGCAATTAAAACCTAAATGTTTACCTGTCTTAATATAGTATATTAGTAAAACCGGTCGTTATTATTGACATATTAAGCTTATCGGCTGTATTAATAATTTCTTTTGAGGCAAACGGTAATATAATTAAAGAAATGCGTCCTTGTGCTGCAACATTGATATCGTGCAGTGTTAAACTTGTATCTGAGGCTAAAATAGCTTCTTTTGATCTGTCGCAGGAATAATCAAGTGCATATTCAACTGAAGCAGATTGAAGTCCTTGAGAAATTGCGGTAGTTTTTAAATCTTTTGCAATAACTATTGCTTTTGATGTAACGTGTTTTGCTACTTTCCAAGCAAAAACCGCATCTTCCACTTGTTCAACTGTCGGTTTTGTTTTAGTAACAACTTTAAAAGAATCTTTTTCTAACTCGCTTAAATTCGGTGTTTGAGTCAATGTTCCAAGAGGTGTTGTTATTATTTCATTGGAAAGATATTTTTTATAATCTTTTAATGGTGTTTTTATTGTTACATAGCATACGTCATGAGCTTCAAAATATTCAATTGCATTTTTTGTGAATTTTGGTGCAACAACAATATGAGTTTCTTTTAACATTTTCGCTAAATTACTGTCAACTTCATTTGATAAAAGTATTGTTGATTGCATAAAATCTATAGGGTTTGAATCCATAACGTCAGTCACAGCTTCTTCAAGAGTTTTTCCTAATGATACAGCACAAATTCCTGCCGGAGTGACTGTTGCAGATGCTAACACATCAAAGAATTCACTTATAACATTTAAACCTTTAGTCATGCTTATAATATCAGCATAGCTCAGATTTTTGCTTGTTTCATAGTCTATCATTTTATCATTTTGTTCAAAACTCGCATTTTGAGATGGATTTTCACCTGTAATTATTTTAATTTCATCTGTTAGCATTTTATTTTCCTTTGTATTAATAACTTATTGTCCTATAGGAGCTGAACTTGTCGGGATTGGTGCAAAATTATTTGCAGGATTATGCTGTTCAACTCTTTGAATAGGTACTTCTATTGTTTGAGCTTCTTTTTTTATTGGTGTTGTTATTGTATCTGATTTAAGAGGGAATGGCTTTATAATAGGCGGCATAGGAGGTGTGATTTTTGCAGAATCTTCTTTTTTTGAATTTTCTTCTTGTTTTGCTTTTTCTTCATCTTCTGCTTTTTGTGCTTCAACACCTTGCGGTATAACCGATACACTTGAAGCTTTGAACGGATTAAGAACAACTTCCGGATATTCAAAATCAGAATTCCCATACTGTTGCGTTGCTACAAGCATTACATCATGCCAAATCTTTGCAGGAATTGTTCCGCCAGTAATACCTCCCATTTGAGAGTTGTCATCATTTCCTACCCAGACACCGGTTGTAACATCCGGTGTAAAACCTATGAAATAAGCATCTTTGCTGTCATCAGTTGTACCGGTTTTGCCTGCGGCAGGTTTTCCTATATTGGCAGCACGTCCGGTACCGCTTGTAATTACGGTTTTCATAATTGCAGTCATTGTAGCTGCGGTGTTTATATTCAAAACTTTACTTGTTCTTGCTTTTCTTGCTTCGTATAAAATTGTACCTCTTGAAGACTCAACTCTTTCTATTGCATATGGTTCAACTTTGTATCCTCCGTTTGCAAATACACCAAAAGCTCTTGTCATTTCAAATAATTTAACACTGTTAGAGCCCAATGCAATTGTATAATCATAAGGTATTGGTGTTGTAATGCCCATAACTCTTGCCAGTTGTATAACAGGTCTTACGCCGATTTCATCCATCAATCTTGCCGCACATACATTTGATGAAACCATTAAGGCTGTGTATATAGGTATTTTACCTCTGTACTTGTTGCCATAGTTTCTGGGTGTCCAGTTGCCGAGTTTGACAGGAAGGTCGTCTATCATATCATTCGGGGAAAACCCTTTTTCTATTGCAGCTGTGTATATAAACGGTTTAAAGGCTGAACCTGAAGGTCTTTGAGATTGAGAAACTCTGTCATATTGGCTTTTTGTATAATCTTTACCTCCTGCGTATACGAGAATTCTTCCGTCAATAGGACTGAATGAAAATACTGCAGCTTGATTTTTATCTTTTGTCATTCCCCAGGCTTTTAGGTTTGTCAGTATAGCTTCATTTGCTTTGACTTGTGCTTTGTAGTCAAGTGTTGTAATAACTTTTAAGCCTCCGTTAACAATCTCGTCTTCCGAAAAACCAAGCTTTTGAAGTTCTTTCATTACATAGTCGCAAAAGTATGGAGCTTTGTTTGTTGCGTACATTAAAGGCATGGAAGAAAGTACGATAGGAGATTCTTTTGCTTTTTCGTAAGTATCTTTATCAATGTATTTCATTTTGTACATTCTCAAAAGAACTTGATTTCTGCGTTTTTTTGCCAGTTCTTTGTTGTTAAAAGGAGAGTACACCGAAGGTGCTTGCGGAAGCCCTGCAATAAGAGCCATTTCGGGTAGTGTTAGCTGACGTAATTCCTTATTAAAATATATTTTAGCAGCGCCTTTAACACCGTATGCACCGGAACCCAAATATACGTTATTTAAGTACATTTCCAAGATTTTATCTTTAGATATGGTTTTTTCAATTTGGGCTGCAACTTGAAGTTCTTTTATTTTTCTTGTGAATGTTTTTTCATTAGATAAGAACAATATTCTGGATAACTGTTGTGTAATAGTGCTTGCTCCTTGAACAACGTGTCCGGCAAGGACATTTGCTACCATAGAACGTGCAAGACCAAAAAGGTCATATCCTTCGTGTTTATAAAAATTTTTGTCTTCTGTTGCAATAAGAGCTTTTACTAATTGTTCCGGGACTTCTGATAATTCTACGTTAGAGTATGTAAAAGCAGCAAAAGTTTTTATGACCTCGCCATCTCCTGCGCAAAAAGTCGTAACAATGTTAGGTTTTAGAGTGTTTAAGTTTTTAATTGGCGGAAGAGATACCAAATAAAGTTTCAGAGCAATTAATCCGGCTAAAGCAATACCGATTGTAAACACACCTATATACAATAATAAACTCATAAGAGGGTTATCAATAGAAACTCTGCCTTTATTTCCTCTCCTTTTATATTGAGGAACATTGTAATTTTTCATATGTTACTCCTGTTAAAACTCGTATAAAGCTCCTTGCATAATATATTGACTACCGTTGGAATACTGTAGTATATTATTAACTATATTTTACCAGATAAATATTTATAGGGGTATATCACAAACAAAATGTTAAGTTTTTTGACGATTTTAAAAAACGAGTTTTTATCGTATTTTGTACCGGAAAAAATGGAATACAAAATTAGCGGTAAATGTATAAAGTGCGGCAAATGCTGCCGATATATGTACGCATTTGATACGTATACGACTACAGATTTTAAAATTATGCAATTTTTATTTCCTCAGTATAAAAGGTTTTATATAAGAGGAAAGGATGAGGAAGGAAATTTAGTTTTTGCCTGTAAATATGTGACAGAGGAAGGACTATGTTCCGTATATGATAAAAGATTAAAAATGTGCAGAAATTATCCTGCAAAGAAAATAAATTATCAGGGTAAGCTCCACGAAGGTTGCGGATATAAGGTTGAAGACAAGTCGTTTGAAAGTTATTTGAAACGAAATGAATCTTAAGATACGCAAATTTATTTTTTAGAGGTTTTAATAAGTACATATACACAATAAGGGGTTAATAAATGAGAATATTACCGATTAATAATACAATTAATAATTACCAATCAGCGAATAAGAGTAAGCATAGAAATACAATATTTAGAGCAGTTTCTAAAGAATCATTGGAATTTGTTCAAAAAATTCCTTTGGATGAAAGGCTTGCATCTATGTTTCAAAAATTTTTACAAGGGGATTTAATACTTGTGGGCAAAAATTTAAACAAGGCAAAAGAAAGAATGCTTGCTTGTGCGAGTAATCTTGATAGTGCTGTGAAACGAATATTTTTCTTGCCTGACGAAAATTTGCATGGATATTTGGCTTTTACAAAAAACAGAGAAGGGTTAAAAGAGGTTATTAATTTAAATGACGAACCAATTTATATGATAGATCAAGTTAAGCACAGATCGGAAAGTTTAACTCCTCACGACAGTTTCTATTTATTGGAAGGGGATATTCTCGGTGTGCAGGGAAATCTTATAGAAATTAAAGAAAAATCAAAAGTAGATTTAGCAGGATACAGGAAAAATTTTTGTTCTGCAAAAAGTTTTGAAAATGATATTAATTATGAAATAGAAAAAATGAATAAAAAAACAATTGCTCAATTGTCAAAGGATGTTAAGCAGGCATCAAGTAAAGTGATGTTTAAAGATGTAGGCGGACAAGATGAGTTGATTGATGAACTAAAAAAGAGTGTTATTTATCCTTTAAGATATCCTGAAGTATATTCAAATTTTGATATAAACAGAGGTTTTATATTGTATGGTCCTCCCGGAACGGGAAAAACTCATATTGCAAGAGCGTTAGCAAATGAAGCTGATGTTAATTTTGTAAGTCTTAACGGCTCGGAGATGGAATCTAAATGGGTTGGTGAATCTGAAGAAAATTGGAGAAATTTATTTGAAGAAGCAAAACAAAAACAACCTACAATATTGTTTATAGATGAAATTGATGCTATTGCAAAGGAAAGAAGCGGAAAAGATGTTTACGGTGACAAAGTAGTAAACCAGATTCTTACTCTAATGACTGATATAGATAATGAAAAAGAGAGTGTCTTTGTAATAGGAGCGACCAATAATTTTAAAGCGCTTGATAAAGCGTTAATACGTTCGGGAAGATTCAGTAAACATTTAGAAGTTAAAATGCCCGATTTAGACGGAACAAAACATATATTTGATATTCATACTGCAAACAAACCTTTAGACAGAAACTTAGACAAAGAAACCTTAGGAAAACGGTTGTTTGATTTAAAAGTAAGTGGTGCGGATATCAAATATATTGTAAATGAAGCTCATTCGCAAGGCTTTGAAAGACTCGGTATATATGAAAAAATGGAAAACAAAACTCTTACCGGAAAAGATATTCAGAAGTTTTGGATAACTCAGGAAGACTTTGACAAAGCAATTAAAAAGTTTGTTGAAACCCGAAATGGAACCGAACGCAAATCTATCGGATTTAATAAATAACTGATTTTTGTATATAATAAAAAGTATGCCACACTTTTTTATAGGGTCAAATGAAATAATTAATACAAAACTTGTCAGAATAACTGACAAGGAAAATTATCGTCACATCGCTCGTGCATTGCGTGCAAGAGTGGGGGAAAAGCTTCTTCTTATTGATGAAGGACAAGTGCAGTATGAAACAATAATTTCAGAAATTACAAATCAAGAAATTGTTTGTGAAATACAAAAATCTTACCCCTCAAAAAGAGATTTGGATTTTGATTTATTTTTGGCACAATCACCGCTGAGAAGTGATTCGCAGTTAACAATTATGGAAAAAGCTACAGAACTTGGTGTAAGAGGTGTTTATCCTGTTTTAACCGATAACTGTGCAGTAAAAAAAGACGTTGCTCAATCAAAAATTGAAAAGTGGCAAAAGGTTATGTACGAAGCATCAAAGCAGTGCGAGCGTGCTAAAATCCCAAAATGTTACCCTCTTACGACACTGCATGAAGTTATAAATTGTGATTTTGACAGAATTATTGTTTTCGGAGAACGCTCTACAGAACAAAGTTTAAAGCAATATTTATCAGAGAACAAAATTAATAACGGAGAAAAACTTCTTGTTATAATAGGACCGGAAGGCGGTTTTTCGCAAGCGGAATTTGAGTTTTTCAAGGAAAATAAATTTCCGATAATATCACTGGGTGATTTAATATTAAAGGCTGATACTGCGGTAATTGTTGCATTGGGGGATATCATCTATGAATATCAAGGATGATTTTATATTAAAAGATATAAATGAAGGATACCTTGTTGGCGGAATGGTCAGGGATTATTACCTCGGAAAAAAATCTAAAGACAGGGATATTGTCGTAAAAAATGCAAAAATATTTGCCGAAAAACTCGCAGAAAATCTTGATGCTGTTTTTATTACGCTTGATTCAGAAAATAAAATATACAGATTGGTTTTAAAAGATAAAGAAAATTATTTGGATATATCTGAACTTTGCGGAGAGAGTATTGAAGAAGATTTACAAAGAAGGGATTTCACTGTTAACGCTATAGCTTATGATCTTAATAAAAATAAATTTATCGATGTAACAGGCGGTATAAAAGATATAAAGAATAAGCGTATACGTGCAATTAAAGAAGATAATTTTATTGATGATCCGCTCAGAATTCTTCGGGCTTTTCGATTTAAAGCAACTATAGGCTTTGATATTGATGAAGATTTATTTAAAATACTTTCAAAGTACAAACATTTGCTTAGTTTACCTGCAAAAGAAAGAATTCATGATGAGGTGATTAAGCTGTTTGGCGGAAAATATGCTTCGGAAACACTTTTGGATATGCTTGATACAGGTATATTAGAATTAATTTTTCCGTGCGTAAAGGATATGTTAAAAATACCGTCAAATACTCATCATCATTTGGACTTAATTCATCATGTGATAGAAACTGTAAGGCAAATAGAAATACAATATGAAAATTCGGGCGATGATATTAAGGAACATCTTGATAAAATAGATTTTGGAGGTTACTCGAGGATTAATCATTTAAAACTCGCCGGATTTTTACACGATATTGGTAAGCCGTCTACTTGGACAATTGAAAAAAACGGCAGGCACAGATTTATTAAACACGATTTAATCGGAGCAAAGATGGTTGTTCCTCTCTTGAGAAGCCTAAAGTTTTCTAATAAACAGATTGAATACATGTCTGATATGATAAGAAATCACATATACCCGTCAAGTGTAATATCCGCTCCTAACGCAGATAATAAAGTAATGATGCGATATGTTAGAAAGATGGGAGAAAATTCTATAGATAATATTATTCTTGCAAAAGCAGACAGACTTTCCGCTCAAGGCGTTGCAGTTACAAAAGATATGACGGAAGCTAATCTTAACGGTTTAGACAGATTATTGCATTTTTATCTAGATGTAAAACCAACGCTCAAACCTCTCCCCAAACTTATTGACGGAATAGAAATTATGGAAATTTTGCAAATTAAACAATCTCCGATATTAGGCAAAATAATAAACGAACTGCATGAAGCTCAGTTAGATGGGGAGATTAATTCAAAAGATGAAGCGATAGAGTTTGTAAAAAGATATAGCAAATAAAAATTTTACGTGTTTTTTAATAAAAAAAAGGAATTAAAAATGAACGTATCTTTTTCAACAATACATTTTCAAGGTAAGCCCGATAATTACGCAGTTATAGACAAATTTCTTTCACGCTCTGCACAACCTCAAAAAGAAGATTTTAAATGGCTTAAAGAACAAGGTGTTACGGATATCTTCAACTTTAGGACTATGTATAGACCTGATGTTAACTTTGATGAACAAAAAGAAGTTGAATCGCTCGGAATGAAATATCACAATATTCCGTCTGTTACCCAAAAACCAACTGAAGAAAATATAGATACATTTTTAAAAGAAATGGAACTTGTAAAACAAAAAGGCAGAAAAGCACATATTCATTGTAAAGCAGGAGCAGACAGAACAGGAATGTACGCTTTTATATACAAAATGAAAAACGGATTGGGGAGCTTACCTAAAAATCAAGCAGAATGGTTTGAACATGGATACCATTATTTAAGATATCCTGATTTGATGGAATGGACACGTAATTTAGTACTTAAATTTAAAAAATAACAAAATAAAAACGGTCGAAAAACTCGACCGTTTTTATTGATTTCATAATATTTATAACTAAGCTTCTGGAGCTGCTTCTTCAGCAGGAGCTTCGGCTTCAGCTGCTTTAGCTGCTTCAGCTTCAGCTTTTGCAGCTTCTTCTGCCGCTTTTTTAGCTTCTTCTTCAGCTGCTTTCTTTGCTTGAGCTTTCTTAGAAAGTTTTACAACTTCTGATTTTTTATAATTTAAAGTGCCGTCTGCATTACAGTTAGCAATTAAATATTTAACTGTATCTGTAGGTTGAGCTCCTTTTGCAATCCAAGCTTCAGCAGCTTCTTTGTTTAATTTCATTTCTTTTGTTTTAGGATTGTAGTGACCTAATTCTTCAATAGGACGACCTTCTCTTTTTGTAGTTGAGTTGATAACAATAACTCTGTATGTAGGAGCTTTCTTTGCACCTAATCTTTTTAATCTGATTTTTAACATGTTAAATTCCTTCTTTGTTGTTGTTGGGCAAGTATGCCCAACCTACTTTTATTTGTATAATCCAGTATTTTGAGGTTCAGCCGTTACCTCAAACTTGACGCGGGTTGAAAGAGGATACCCACTCAACTATAAATAAACACAAAGATAATTAGTAATCAAGAGGGTATAAACAAAATTGTTACTATATATTAAAACTCTTTCTTGAGCCTTCTTCGTGGTATACACCGCCACCGCAAACTGTTTCAATTATTTTTAGAACAAATTCTCTTGATGCATCAGTGCTGTTCAAGAAAAATTCTCTGTTTGCAAGGTGTCTGATTTTAAATATTGAATTTTGTGATTTATCGGCAGGGACAAACAAAGAAGCAACTTCTTTGTCTAAAAGAGTTTCCATAATCTCGCTTCTTGTCGTTTTACCTTCCATTAATTCATTAAAATCACCGTTTATTGCCATTATACGACCGGAAAACATTGGGGTTGCACCTTCTCTGTACAATGCTTGAGGCTCAAAATTACATCTTGTTGTCAGGCTTATTGTATGCCAAAGTATATTAATAACAACTACGCTTTTATCTTTGTCGTGTTCTACGGAAATGTTTTGGGTAGTTATTCCTCTTGATGCAAAAGATTGCTTAAGAGAATCCGCAATAGCTTTGAGGTTATCTATCATTTCCGCAAAAATCTCTGTAGTATTAAGAGTTGCATGCTGATAATCCAAAAATTGCTTATACATATGAGTAGAAACAAGCCCTATTCTTTCTTGTATAAGTGTGGATTTTCTAAAGGAAGTTTCCGTATTATTAAAGTTTTCGTAACCTTGACTCAAATTAAAGCCTCCTAACATGATAATACACTAAATTTTTACTAAAGTTAACATGGAATATTAAGTTTTGTAAAAATATTCAATTTATATGTTATAAAATTATTCTCCTGTGGAATTAAGAAAATGTAGGGGATCTTTCAGGCATGCAAAAATCCCTGAAAGAAGGACATAACTCAGGAAAGGATTATAAAAATGGAAGTTTTAAATTTAGTTTTATTCGGATGTGTATTTTATTTGGCTCTTATCGGTATTCCAACCTTATGTGAAAAAAAAGGTAAGGGATAATGATTAATTAGAATAAAAAACAAGTGTGAGAACAGGTAAAATACAGTTGTGCAAAGTTTAAGGTGCGCCTGGTTTTGGTGCGCCTTTTGAGTTGTTTAGTGAACTTCCGTTGGCATATATTCGTCTGAATTGCTGTTCAAGTTTTTGAAAAGAGTATAAAAAACGGTATCTTCTGCTTGTTTTTGTGCAAGTTTTTCCAATACGGTATTAATTATCTCTTGTGCATTTTCGTCATTTCCGAAATCAAGTTCCGTTTTTGCGGAAAAATATTCTGACAGAAGTTCTGTCATGAATATTCCTGATTCTTTAGATTTTTCTGAAATATCATTAAAAATTGCATATCCTTTTTGCGGAACATCTATTTTGGTATAAGCATATCCTATTAGCAGGTCGCATATATATTCTATTTGTGTTTGATGAATTTCTTCGGCTAAAAGTTTTGCTTGGTGAATATTTTGGGCAAAAGGTTTATAATTTTCATTCAAGTTTGAAAGTTCTTGAAGTATCAAGAATATAACTTTTGAAAAAGCTGTAGCATATTCAATATTAGATGGTGTATATTTTTTACCTGAAATATAGTCTTGAATTGCAATTATGCATTCAGTATCAGGAATGTTTTTACCCAGTGCCGTTTTTGCAGAGTTAAAGAAATTTTCTGTTTCAAGATTTTTAAATGTTTTTGCAAATCCTGCTAACCGCAGGGATTCTGCAATATGGTCTGTAAAACTTTCTGTAGAGAAACTTATCGGTTTTATTTTTTCAATAATTTTTGGTGTTAAAATTTTAACAATCTCATCTGCGACATTTGAACACTTTTCGTATTCTCCGGTATTAAACAAAATTTCAAGATTTACAAGTGAAAGTAACAGCATTTTTGAGTTTATTACATTATCTTCCTGTAAAGCTGTATTTTCCGTTTCGGATAAGATTTTGTTTATTAAGTATGATGCGTTTTTGTAATCGGAAGAATATAGCGCTCCTTGCAGCATAAGATTTGATAATTTAATAATGCGTTCCTTATTATCGCTTAAAATGGCATCATTAAGCAATACGTCAGTTATGGAATATATTTTTGCCGGTGAATACTTGTACAAGCTAATG
>CADBXV010000062.1 GCA_902798645.1 uncultured bacterium | reverse complement strand
AGTCATAATGGGTTGAAATTTTTTTATTCTCACCAAAGCTTAACTCAACACCCAATGTCTTAAAAAAACTAATCAGGATTCCGGATATATACTTGTATGATTCAATTACATTATCCCCGTTAGGAATTGTTGATACTGGAGATACAAAGCTGTATGTTATTTCGTCATCATGTAAAAGCGCCCTTCCGCCCGTCAATCGTCTTACACAATCAATATTTTTCGTTAAAAAATTACTTTTTTGATTCCTGCCTAATGATATACACTTAGGAGACCAGCCATATAATCTAAAAATTGCTTCTTTAGATTGATGTTGAATTGCTTTTTCAAGCAAGTCCGCATCAATCCGCATATTTTCTTCACCTGTATAAATTTTGTATTTAATTATATTCACAAAGGCACCTAATTTTTAAATTATTAAAATTGATAGGTTTATTTTACCCCTCAATTGCTTTTTTCAAAAGAGCATCGTCATTTGCATGCTCTGCAAGCGGTGCAGGTACAAACAAGTCTAAGTATCTTCTTATTGCATATTGGTCTGTCATTCCTGATATATAATCCGTTACGATTTGAGGTATCTCATCTTTTTTGTAATAAGAAGATAGCATATCAGTATAATATTCATATAAAGACTTGATAATATTTTTCGCTTTCTTTTCTTCCGCTTTTGCAACAGGATCCAAATAAACATTATCAAACATCCAGCTTCTGAGTTTTGTTACATAAAACCAGCCTTCTTCCGACATAGAAACTTTTGGATTATCGGTAGAATTTTTTATAACATCCGTAATCATTTTCCCAAGTCGTGTAGATTGATTAGAGGTAAAGTATTTTACACAATCTTTTGGTAAATCGTCTTCCGATATTATTCCTGCTCTTACGGAATCCTCTATATCGTGGTTTATATAAGCGATTTTATCAGCATATTGAACTATTTGTGCTTCCGGCGTTTTCGGTTTATACCCCCATGTATGCGTTAAAATACCGTCTACAACCTCTTTACACAAATTCATATCTTCAAGAACTTCTACAACTCTTACTGATTGCAAATTGTGATGAAAGCCTTCAGGTAAAAGAGAATCCAATGTTCCTTCTCCACAATGTCCGAAAGCGGTATGTCCCAAATCATGTCCCAATGCAATTGCTTCGACCAAATCTTCATTTAGCCTTAGCGCTCGTGCCATTGTTCTGCCAATTTGAGAAACCTCAAGCGTGTGCGTCAAACGTGTGCGAAAATGGTCATTATATGGAGATAAAAACACTTGAGTTTTATGTTTTAATCTTCTGAAAGATTTTGAATGTAAGATTTTATCTCTGTCCCTTTGGAATTCCGTTCTTATTTCAAACTTATCTTCCCTTGCGCGCTTTCTGCCTTTAGACTCTTTACACTTTGTTGCATAAGGGCTTAAAAATTCAAACTCTCGTTCCTCTAGTTGCTCTTTTATACTCTTTAATTCTGTATTCATACCCAAATTATACAAAAATCAATTAAATTGTAACTACCCTAAAAGTTGTATTTTAGGGGTAAATAGTGTAATATAGTTCATATAGGGAGAGAGTCTATGGAAATATTTAACATCGATTTTTTTATAAGGTTGTGCGTAGCTGTAGCAATGGGGTTTGCACTCGGGTTGGAAAGAGAACTAACTAACAAATATGCAGGTTTAAGAACACACATCCTTGTTTGTTTGGGTGCTTGTATATTTACTTTATTGTCTATATATGGATTTCCGACTTTTGCTGACGGAGATAATGTTATAGTAGAACAGGCAACAGGCGTAAGGGATACGGCAAGAATTGCAGCACAAATCGTAACCGGTATCGGTTTTATAGGTGCAGGAACAGTTTTAAGAAATGGTCCTATGGTTTTTGGACTTACTACTGCCGCAACTTTGTGGATAGCAGCAAGCATAGGAATGGCTTGCGGTGCAGGATTATATGATGTTGCTATTATATCTACAATATTGAGTGTTGCGGTATTAACGGTTATCAGAGTGTTCGAACGTCAAATTTTGCCTGCAAGCGGTAAACAACTCAAAAGATTCAAAATCTCAATTTATTGTAACGGAGAAGATACAAAAAAGATTTATGAATACTTAATCTCCAAAGTTGATAATATGACAGATTTTACTTCAAAAAAATTATTTGAAAATCAACAAAAATCAAAACTCTCTGCCTCTTTTGAGTTATGTAATAAAAAAATAATAAATGAAATTTATGATTCAATAACTAACATGATTGATGCAGATTCGGTTTCACTACAGGAATTAAATGATTAAAGAAAAAAAGAAGAAAAAGAAAAAAGTAATAACTTTTAAAGAAGAACTTGTAGGATATGCAAAAACCGCAGGAATAGCATTTATTGCAGGTGCAGTTTTTACGATTTTATTATCGTTTCATTCCAGATCTGAAATGATAAAAAATTTATACGCTAATAAAAATGATAAATTAAAGCTTGAAGCTCAAGTAGCAAGACAAATTGTTGCGCATTCAGACCTTACAAATGCACTTGTAACCAAAAACTTTGTAGTTTGCATGCAAGTAGGTAACTTATATGAAGCTGCAGGAGATTATAATAAAGCTGAGTATGCGTATCATCTTGCGGTACAAAAAGCGCCTAACGGCAACTTTTCCGCTCATTTAAAACTGGCATTGGTTTTAATTGCACAAGATAAAATGGATGATGCGGAAGACATTATACAATCTGTACCGGATTTTAACAGTTTAAGCCTTATAAGATTTAAGACAAGAGCTAATATAGTTCTCGGAGATAAGTATTATTCTAAGTCAATGTTTCTGAAAGCTGCAGATGCATATGAAAAAGCTAATTATTACTACTTGCGCCTAACAAAAAGGGATAAAGTTGTTCATGCTTCTATTCTAAAACGACTTGTACAAGCATATCTGGACACTGCAAGCGTAATAGTTAAAAACGGTTATAACAGTGATGCCGTAAGATTCTTAAAAAAGGCATTAAAATATGATCCTGATAATCTTCAAATTCAATACCGCTTAGCAATTGTATATGCAGACTTAGATCCGATAGTTTCAATAGATTATTTTGAACCTTTAATAGAAAAAATTCCGCAGGATATTGACTATGAAACTTACGGAAAAGTCTTAATGAAAGCTGCCAATATAATGGATATTCAAGGAAATAGCATACAAGCTAAGTATTACAGGTACAAAATTCACTCATTAGACTTATATGTAAACAAAAAAGTTGTCTATAAAGATGATTTAGAAGTATTTATTAATTCGTTCAACGCAAAGAAAATATTTTTTACATACAAAGTTAAAGGTAAAGTTGTCATAAAAAATGTATCAGCACAAGATATCAAAAAAATGTACGCAGAATTTGTATTCAGAAAAGATGACAAGCAAAAAGAAAGTTTAATTACTCAATGCGCCACAAAAAGAAAACCTTTGTATTCAAATGGCGGAGAATCTGAAGTATTGGAATTTCAATTAGGGAAAAACATTTTTACAAAACGTGAATTAAAAAATTATTATGTAGATGTATATGTATATAAAGATCCTAAATTTAAGACAAAAATAGCATCTTATAAAGTTCCTTTACATTAATCATCCAGTATCTTTGTATCACCCCATTTATAGACCTTTTTACCGGCAACAAATACACCGCCTTCAAGAGCGCTGGCATTTACTCTGCCTTGACTGCCAACTATACGAAGTTTTTGTCTGCGCTTTTTCTCTTTAGCTTCTTCTAACTCTTTTTGTTTTTCCATGAATTCATCCAGCGACATTAAATCTTTTTTAGATTCTGCCTCTGCTCTAAGTGCTTCCAGTTCTGCTTTTAGTGCCTCAACTTCAGATGTCATTGGATCGTCGACAGATTTTTTAACCTTTGGATTATCAGAATTAATTTCATTATTTTCATTATCTGTCGTACTATTTTCATAGAAGTCTGAATATAAATCAGATAAGTCATCAATGTCGGAATTTTCATCATAATCATATGAATTTCTTGCATTTATTGAAGCATCCGCATTCCAACTGTCTATACTTCCAAAATCAGGCGCAACTTTTTGTATCAAAGGTGTTTGTGTCATTGGAGCAGAACCTTCGTCCGCAAAATTATATCCTCCGTTTCCGGTGACGGAAGAGGTATTACTAAATCCGCCTGCGGAAGAATCAAATCCGCCTCCTTGAAAACCTTGAGAGTTATTAAACCCGCCGCCTCCGAAACCTTGATTTGCAATGCCTCCAAAGCCTTGCGCTAAACCTTGTGCCAAACCTTGAGTAAGTCCTTGTGTTAAGCCGTCGGTCAGACCTTGAGCAAGCTGTTGTGACAGCTTTTCTGCAAAGCCCATATCATAATTTTGATTTTGATAAGAATCTGATTGATAATACCCTCCGTTATCATAGGAGGAATCACTGTAATCAGACACGTCCTCACCTAATTCCGAGTTTAATTCAGCTTCAAGCGCTGCAAGTTCTTCATCAGACATGTTTGCAATATCTTCATCACTTAAATCATCAAAATTAAAGTTAGAAGGTTTATCATCAATATTTGCATTATCATCATAATTTTCATATTCTTCAAGGTTATCTTCTATGTTGTTTATAGAGTTATTTTGACTATCTTCATTTGTTAAAGAGTTACCCTGTAATTGTTCTGAAAAATTATCATTTGCTTTTACTTCTGAATCAGTTGAATCAGATAAATCAGAAATATTACCTATTTTAGCATCAGGCTGAATGATGTTACTTGTAGTATCGGACTTTTGGCTTTCAGTATTCTGCTCGGAATTTATGTTATCAGATTCATTTTTTGCAAAATTTTGTTCACTGCTTTGAACAGATATATCAGCGTTGTTTATACCTTCACTCTGTTCTGCATTGTTAACGGGAGAGCCTGCTTGTTTTCTTGCCTCTATAGCTTTACGTTTTTTCTCTAAAAGTTCTTGCCTTTTTTGCATGCGCTGTTCTTCCGGTGTCAGAGGCTTATCAGGTTTTTGAGGCAAAGGCCTTTGAACAGACGAAGGTATCGGTCTTTGTGAATTTGCTCCTCCTGCTATAGATTGTCTTGCTTTTTGTTGTTTTTCTTTCTGCTGTCTTATCTGCTCTAATTTACGCTCCCTGAGTTCTCTGATTTTTTTGAGTCGTTCTTCTTCACTGCTCGGTGCAGGTTGTTGGTTGTTAGGACTTGTCACTTTATTCTTATCCGGCAGTTTAATTTTGTCCTGCAGAGTACTGTAAACTTGATTATCAATTACAAGTTTGCAATCAGTAAGTTCAGGTTCCCCATTTTTTAGTTTAAAGTATAGGCTTGCTATCCCTTTAGAATCTTTATTCCCAAATTCAATGTCAATGCTGTCGAAACCGCAATTAAAGTTTTTTATTTTTACTGCTTCTTCAAATTTTTCAATTTTATTAATTATAAGGACAAAATCACGCATAATTACGGGGCTAATAGTGCATATTGCTCTAAACATACCGTTTATTACAACACTATTACCCAGATACTCTCCGTTGATAGTGATTCCGTTCAATTTTCGCATGACATGTCCTATACTACATCATGTATAACGGCATATTTTTAAAAAACTTTAGAGCAAAACGGGTATATTTTTACATTTTGCAATATTTTTCATCTAAATGGTGTAAATATAAAATCTATTCAGTTATTTTTTAAGAACAGGAGCAGAACTTAACAACACTTTTGTATAATCGTGTTTAGGAAAATTAAATATTGAAAGAGCGTCGTTTTCTTCAACCAGATTCCCGAAGTACATTATACCGACTCTGTCAGCCAAATATCTGATTACGTTTAAATCGTGAGATATAAACAATATTGTAAGATTTCTTTGTTTTTTTAGGTCCTTAAATAAATTGATTATCTGCGCCTGAATACTCGCATCTAAGGCACTTACAGGCTCATCTGCAATCAAAAATTTAGGATTAAGAATTAATGCTCTGGCAATAGCAATCCTCTGTCTTTGACCGCCGGAAAATTCGTGAGGATAGAGTTCTAATACTGATTCTTGCAGTCCTACATCTTTAAGAACTTCTCTTATAACTGACTTTTTCCTTATATTTGAATAATCTGTATTTATATCAAGAGGTTCTTTTAAAATATCTCGGATTTTCATTTTAGGGTTAAGACTTGAATACGGATTTTGGAAAACCATTTGAACATGTTTTGGATACTCTTTTTTTTCTTCTTTTGTTTGGTTCAATATGCTTTTATTATTGTAGAAAATATCACCTGATTTAATATGTACGAGTTTTGTAATAGCCTTTGACAAAGTAGACTTTCCACAGCCGGATTCTCCCGCAAGAGCATATATTTCGCCTTCTTTAATCGACAATGTTACATTATTAACAGCAGTTACTGTTGATTTTTCGCCATTGTTTACTGAGGTATATTCAACTGTTAAATTTTTTACTTCTAGTAAATTACCCATGTTCATATTTTATCATTATTTATATTGATTGAAAATATATAGCAAGGTAATTTTGTGATAACATAAAATAGTTATTTAGTATAGGAAAAATCAATAATGATAAGATTTTTTAATAAAAGAACTTGTTATTTTAACATTTGTACTTGTGTAGTGGGCAAAAAGCAGTTTGGAAAGTTTCTTGATAAGCTTCCGCTTATTATATACTTTTTTATACGAGCAATAGCTTATCTCCTCAAACTCGCAGTCATTATTTTTGCGCCAGCATTAGCAGCAACTTTTAGCATGTTATTAAAAGAAATTTATATAAAGAATGTAAATTAGTATGAAATTATATACATCACAGACAGGAGAATACAACTTTGTTATGGCATATCCTGCCATAGAAGAATTTGCACTGTCATCTTTAGGATATTTATGGTTATACAAGATTGCAGACGAAAAAGATGGGGTAAATGCAATAAGGATATCAACAGATAACATAAATGTTAATCCAAAAGACATTGGTGCTATAGCTTTTTCAATGTCTTTTGACTTTGATTATATTGGCGTATTAGAGATATTGGACAAGCTGAAAATCCCCTTTTCCGCAAAAGTTAGAGATGAAAAATCTCCTATTGTTTTTGCAGGAGGTCCCGTTATAACAACAAACCCAAAACCGTATGAAGATTTTTTTGACTTTATGATAATCGGTGACGGAGAAGAAATTTTTGAAAAAATTCTTGATATACTAAAACAAAAATTAAACAAAAATGAAACCTTAAATAAGCTCTCTAAACTGGAAGGAATTTATATTCCAAATAAAAAAAACAGTGCAAGAGCTGTAGTTTCGCTAAACAACGTAATTTACACACCTATTTTAAGTGAAAAAAGCTATTTTAAAAACACTTTTATCATAGAAGTTTCAAGAGGGTGCATGAACAGATGCGCATTCTGTACGGCATCGTACACTAACCTTCCTTATAGATATTATGAATACGAAAAAATAATCAAAGCCATCGAACTTGGATTGAAATACACAAATAAAATTGCTCTTTTAGGCGCTCAAATAAGTGCGCATCCGAGATTTAACGATATTATGAAATACATTAAAAACAAAATTGACAACGGAATAAATATCGAACTCGGAATATCATCTTTAAGAACAGATGCGGTTACACCTGATATGATACAAACACTTGTTGCAGGCGGTCAAAAACATTCAACCATAGCTATTGAAGCCGCAAGTGAAAGACTCAGAAGATTTATAAATAAAAATTTAAAAGAAGAACAAATCTTAAATGCTGTTAAAACATCAAGAGAAAACGGGCTTAAAGGATTGAAAATATACTCTATGATAGGAATTCCGACTGAAACGGAAGAAGACATAAAAGAATTTCTTATCCTTGCAAAAAAAATAAAAAATGAAAACAAAGGCTTTAACATAGAGTTTTCTTTTTCAACTTTTGTACCTAAACCTCAAACCCCTCTACAGTGGGCAAAAAGAGAAGATACAAAATTATTGGAAAAGAAACAAAAGTTTTTGGAAAAAGAATTATCAAAACTCGGAATATCATCTAAATTTTCCAGTATAAAATGGGACTACTGGCAAACCGTTTTGTCACGTTCAGATAAAAATATTACACCGTTACTTATTGAAATATACAAAAACGGAGGGAAAATCGGTGCTTATAAAAATGCCCTGAAACAACTTAACATTAATATTTCAAAGTCCGTTAACGGATTTGATTACGATGAAATTCTGCCATGGGATTGCATTGAATCATATCCGACAAAACAACTGCTGATTAACGAATGCAAAAGACTTGCAAAATACACAACAAAGATTTGATAATATACATTTACCCCTAGTCGGAGAATGTCTTGAATGTCTTATCTACGTTGTCTTTGATTACTTTCTTTACGGCATCCATCTCTGTTGCAAGAGCATTCTGTTCAGTATCAAGCTGCTTAAGACGAAGTTCCAGTGTTCTGTCTTCTTTTTGGATAATTGAAGTTTTTGCGTTTATATCAGCTATTGTCTTTTCATATTGAGCTTTTTTATAAAGATATTGATTCATTGCATCCTGATAAGCAACATCATTGGTAACTTCTTCAACATTAAGCTTATAAACAAGACTGTCATTATCAAATTTAACAGAAGTAAATCTTCCGTTACCGTCAGTTTCTAATAAGGCATTATTGGTTTCTTCTATCTTTTTAGAAATATAAGATGCATTATAATAGTTTAATTTTGTCTGAGTATCAATACCGTTCCGAGCTTTAGTACTTGAATTTGTACAGTCTATTAAATCCTGTTCAGTTGTGTAATAACTTTTACCGTTAATATCAAAAGTGTATATTCCGGCACCGTCATACACAAGATTTCCGTTATTATCAAATCTTATATATTTATTGACTGAATCCGTAGGACAATCTCTTAGTATTTGTGCCAAATCTGCAACTTGGTCTATGCCTTTATCCTTGTCAACAACAAGTTTATTAAGCTCTGTCAGCTTTGAATTTCCGACAAAAGCAGGACCATATACAGTTGAATAATCAATATTATCATAAGCTTGAACAAAAGAATCTTTTGTTTCATACCTGTTTAACGTAAAATGCCATGTCCCATCAGACCCTTGATATCCGTAAATACCGTTATATGTCAACGAACCGTCATCGTTTAATAAGCCATGTTCTGTTTCATATTTTTCCAACGCTTTTTTCAAAGCGTCATCTGCAGTTGCTTCATTAATTTTATTGTATTCATTCGCAACAAAGAAATGCCATGTTCCATTCGAATCCTGATATCCGTAAACATTGTCAGTATTTAAAGTTCCGTCTGCTTTTGCAAGTCCTACTGCCGTTTCAAAGTTTGTTAATGAAGTTTTTAATTTTTCATCTTCATCAACTTTGGCTTGAGTAACTTTATCATAATTTTGGTCATATGGATAATTATTAATTTTGTAAGTGACCTTTATACCATTTCCTTCTTTTTCAACCGTCGTAGTCGATGGGTCGTATTCCAACCTTTTAAGAACATCTCCCATCTGAACTTGAGGATCTAGAAGCTGTTTTTTTGCACCGGTAAAAATATCTGCCATATAATAATGTTTTACGACATAATTATAATCACCGTTATTGTTGCCAATTTTATCCCACTTTTCAATAACAGAGTTGTTATCACCATCTGAATATGAATACTGAAGTTCAGTATAATCAGTTTCTTTCGGAGGATTAGGCACTTCCATATTAAGAAGTCTGTTAAACAAGTTTGCACTCTGATTAGCAAGCGCAGTTCTTGCTTGATTTATTTGCTGACCTTCCCATTCAGTATTGGTTTTTCTTGCCGTAAGCGCTAAGTATCTTGCTTGTGAAGCTGCCATTCCCATGGTAAACTCTCCTATTGTTTTTTATAATGTATTAATACTTTTTTTGACAAAGTCAACATGTAGAACGGTCAAATATAAACAAGAGTTTAATAAATATAAGCAAAAATCATATATATAGTGTATCAATTTGTCTTAATAATTTGTACATTATATATCGTTGTAGTAAAATAGCTTTATGAGAAAACATGTTATTGCTTATCTGCATACACACTGGGACAGAGAATGGTATAGAGAGTTTGAGATATTCAGATTACGCTTATTAAGAGTATTTGATAATGTTTTGGACTTGCTTTCTAAAAACAAAATTCCTTCATTTTATTTTGACGGACAAGTCAGCGCACTGGAAGATTATCTTGAGATGCGACCTGAAAACAGAGAATTAATAGAAGGACTCATCAGACATAAAAAGCTCTTTATCGGACCGTTTTATTGTCTTGTTGATGAGTTTTTGACCGATAAAACGTGTTTTGCCAAAAATTTGGAACTCGGGATTAAGACCGCTCAGAAATACGGCTGTAATGATTTTATAGGGTATTTAGCAGATACTTTCGGTCACAGCCAAAATATACCTGATATTTTACGTGATTTTGGGATTGATAAATGCATAGTTTGGAGAGGCTGTGCTGATAAAATCCCAAGTGATTTTAAATGGTGCGGAATGAATACTGTTAACCTCATAAGGGGATATTTTAATGATATTTTTTCAATAAAAACCGATATAGAAACAAAATCAAAATTATTGAAAAAAAATCTTGATTTAATCTCTGAAAAATCAAACAGCAAATATGTATTACTTCCGATTGGTGCAGACCATCTCGGTATAGAGCAGGATATAGCAGAACAAATATCTCAAATAAATGAACTCTTAAGAGATGATTATTATATTACTCTGAGTTCTCCGTTTGATTATTTTAAAAGGGTTGAAAACAATTTTTCCGATTTCAGAACTAATGATGAACTCAGAGATAATTCCAAAACCTTTACCCTCCAAGGCTGTTATTCATCAAGACTTGACTTAAAAAGGCTTAATATTGAATGTACATACAAGCTTGATTTGGTATCAAGACTTGTTAAACAACAGAATGAAAACAAATATGATAATGTGATAGAATACGCATATAAAATGCTTTTGA
>CADBXV010000061.1 GCA_902798645.1 uncultured bacterium | reverse complement strand
TTCGGAATTGAAAAAATAGATGAAAAAGATGAAAATAGATAACATTGTCCGAAAACTTAAAGATGCTAACCAACCAAAGAGCGAATTTGTACATCTTATGGACAGCTTTAATAATCCGTATTTGGTTTTAATTGGTTGCATTCTTAGTTTAAGAACTAATGACCGAACTACTTATCCTGCTACGCTTCGTATGCTTGAACTGGCAAAAACACCACAAGAAATGATGAAGATAAAGACTGAAGATTTAGCTAAGGCTATTTATCCGGTCGGCTTTTATGAAAATAAAGCTAAGCAAATTATTGAACTTTCCCGTCAAATAGTTGAAGAACTCGGAGGAGAAGTTCCGGATAAAATTGAAGATTTATGCAAATTCAAAGGCGTTGGAAGAAAAACAGCCAACTTGGTTTTAGCAAGAGGATTTAATAAACCTGCTATTTGTGTTGATGTTCACGTACATAGAATATTCAACCGGTTGGGTTATGTTAAAACTAAAAATCCTGAAGAAACTGAGTTTGCTCTGAGAGAAAAATTGCCGAAAAAATACTGGATTGATATAAATACACTAATTGTAACTCA
Organism: uncultured bacterium; assembly: GCA_902798645.1. Lineage (GTDB taxonomy): Bacteria > Cyanobacteriota > Vampirovibrionia > Gastranaerophilales > Gastranaerophilaceae > CAG-196. Next base: position 16,744 of record CADBXV010000061.1, on the reverse strand, counting down.
CGGTCAAAATGTGTGTAAGCCTATTAATCCTAAATGTTCTGAGTGTCCTATAGAAGAATATTGCGCAAAAATTATCTAGTGTGATAAAATAGTTCTATAACAAACTCGTAGAAAAACCCCTCGCACTACGAGATAAAAAGATGAGGGAACAGCAGAGAGTATTATAAATGAGCGAAAAAATTAACTGTCCGTTTTGCGGAAACATAATTGATAGCGATGCTTACAGATGTCCATCTTGTTCGTCCTTATTCGCAGAGCCGGCACTTCCGAATGTAAAGTTTCAGGAATTTAGAGTATTTATAGCATTAATTATTCTAACTGGTGGGTTGTTTAGTATATTCTGGTTTATTATAAATGCTAAATCTCTGACAAAATTAACAACAAATAAAACAGATTCGATAAAATTGAATATTTGGTTAATATTATTAATTGCCTTGTTTATTATGTTTTATTTGGGTATATCAAAATTTTTAATACCATCTCTTATATTGCTGATTTTAATCAACCTAACATATAGAACTCTCAGAATTATTCAAAAATATACAAAACAAACTTATGATGTTATTCCTGAGATTAATCCGTATTACATAATAATATTCAACGTTTTATACCTAATTCATTTTATTGACACATACAAGGAACGTGTTTTAGAAGTTCATGAGCATTTTAACTACAAAATGTATATGCCTTTAATGATAGCATTAGCTCTCGCATTTATTGCATTACAATGTTTGTGTGTGCTAAGTCCTGACGTACAGAACTTCTACCAACAGATGCTTGGCTCTATAAGATTTTAAACAGCACAATGTCTGACGGAATATTAGCAATTCCGTCAGACTATACCTGTGATATGTTTAATCAACTACCCTACTTGAAGATCAAAAGTTGATGTCTGAGAAGATCTCATTGTTGATTCATAAGCTGCTTTTGCTCTTTGAATGTTTACTGCATCTTGCGGATTCATACTACCATTTGTAACTGCAGCCGCAATAGCGTTACTCAAATTTTGACCTGCCTGTGCAGTCTCAGTATTGAATTCAGGAGCCTGCACATTTGAGTAATAGTTGTTTAAATCGACTTTCGGTGTTTCCTTATCCAGTGCTGCAACATTCGGGGTTTCAAGCTTGGAATTTTTTTCAATTTCCTTTGCCGTTGTTGTTAGCTGATTACCTTGGTACTGTTGCAGTGATAACGGGGTAGTGTGTTGAGATGTGTCTAATGCTGTTAATGCGCTCATATTGTTACCATCCTAGTTTGTCCTCTACTACCATGATAACGCATGTTATATTATATGTAAATTGTATATACTAAGTATATTTACAAATATTTACATTTTATGCTACACCATTATTTAATAAATCATGAATGTGAATTACACCAATCGGTTTTTTATCATCTAATACAAATAAATTGGTTATTTTCTTATCATGCATTAATTTTAGAGCTTCCGCTGTCATTGCGTTCGGAGATATTGTTTTTGGATTTTTTGTCATTAAATCAATGGCTCTTGAATTTAGTATATCAGCTGAAAGACATCTTCTTAAATCACCATCCGTTAGTATTCCGGTAAGTTCGCCCGACTGATTTATAAAACCGACACAACCAAGCCTTTTAGAAGTCATCTCTAAAAGAACTGCCTGCATATTTGAATTTTCTTCCAAAATTGGCATTTCACTTCCTGTATGCATTAAATCTGATACACGTTTTAAAATTGAACCAAGTTTTCCGCCAGGGTGTCTGTCATTAAAATCTTCTTTAGAAAAGCCATTTCGTTCTATCAAGCCTACGGTCAAAATATCACCAAGAACCAGCGTTGCAGTAGTTGAACTTGTCGGCGCCAGCCCTAAAGGGCAAGCTTCTCCGTTGTTTGGTAATGTTAAAACCACGTTACCTGCTTTACCCAATGAACTTTCAGGATTTTTGGTTATTGCTATTATAGTAATTCCAAATCTTTTACAATAATTAAGTATGTCGATAAGCTCTCGAGATTCCCCACTGTTTGATATTGCGACAACTACATCATTTTCAGTAATCATGCCGAGATCACCATGACTTGCTTCTGCAGGATGCACAAAAAAGGACGGACTTCCTGTAGAAGCTAATGATGCGGCAATTTTTCGTCCGATATGACCGGATTTTCCCATGCCGGTTATAATAATTCTGCCTGATTTTTTATTAGCATCTTGCATAAAATCGAGAGCTTCTGTTAAATTGCTTGAGTCTATAGATTCTTTTAATCTGTTAAGAGTATCTATTTCAGAATCTATAGTACGTATGGCAGAAAGTCTGTCAGTTTCTTTGCGTGATTGTTGAGTCATTATTGGCATTATATATACTCCTTTGCCTACATTGTACAATAAAACCCATAAATATAAAATAACTTAATATCTTATCAAATCTTTTATAACTTCACCTGCAATAATTAGTCCTGCAACAGAAGGTACAAAAGCGTTGCTTCCTGGAATTCTGCGTTTGAAAGAACTTTCATCAATTTTAATATCAGATTTTATCGGAACTTCTTTTGAATATACGACTTTAACCTTTTTTATTTTTCGTTTTTTCAGTTCTTGTCTGATAACCTTTGCAAGCGGACATACAGAAGTTTTTGAGATATCTGCAACCTCAAAAAGTTCAGGATGCATTTTATTACCGGCCCCCATTGATGAAATAACAGGAATGCCTGCTTTTTTTGCACGCTGTATAATCTCAAGTTTGCCAACTACTGTGTCAATTGCATCAACCACGTAATCGTATTGGCTAAAATCTATACTATCCGCAGTTTCTGGTGTATAAAACAAATTAATTTTATTTACTTTAACATCCGGATTTATATCTAAACACCTTTCTTTTGCAACATCAACTTTATATTGTCCTATGGTTTTATGAGTTGCTACAATCTGACGATTAATATTTGTAAGAGATACTTTGTCGTTATCTATCAAATCAATCGCTCCAATCCCCGAACGAACAAGAGCTTCCACTACATATCCCCCGACACCGCCAATGCCAAATACGGCAACTCTTGATTGAGATAGCTTATTTATTCCTTCTGCTCCTATAAGTAATTCTGTTCTCGAAAATTGGTTTAATGACATAATACGATTATATATCAAAAGTAAATTTTTGATTTTAGGCTAACATTTGTATTAAAAGTATGCTAAAATGTTTGTACATATAAAAGGCAATTATTTATGTACGATTATAAATTACTTATGGATAAAGCAAAGGAAGCTTCTAAAACTTCTTATTCACCGTTTTCAAGATTTGCGGTAGGTGCTTGTGTACTTGCTAAAAGCGGCAAATTATACACAGGTTGTAATGTTGAAAATTCCTCTTTCGGAATGACAATTTGTGCTGAGCGTTGCGCAATATTCAAAGCAGTTTCTGAAGGAGAAAGAGAAATATTAGCAGTTGCTATTTATTCTCCCAATGCTGATGACTGCAATCCATGCGGTGCATGCAGACAAGTTATGTACGAATTCCAGAGTAATGAGTGCGAAGTTGAGATTATTACAGAAAACATGAGTGAGCTTATCGTAAGAAAACTTAGTGAATATTTGCCGTACGGGTTTAAAATTTAAACAATGTATATAATAGAACTTTTTGTAAAATGGCTAAATAAGAATAAGAGAGGTTTGGGAGCTAATCCTGAAAATCACTTAAAAGAGGGAATAAATATCAATCAAAACGGAGAAATTTCGAATTTTGCGATTGAAGATGAAGCTGCTAATTGCATGCATAATTTCATGCCGGTTGACAGTACAGGATTAGTACTTGCTTGTACTAAATGCGGATTTGTTATAAAACATAAATAATAAATGAAAATATGAGGACAAATTAATATATGAATAAATTTATTGAATTTATATCGTCAAAGCAATTCAGAAATGGATTTTACTTTTTTCTATTTACGTTAATTATGGCTATTACCATATCTTCACAAAATTACTTTTTCCAAAAAGTAATAGAAAACGGCATAAGTAAAAAAGATATCGTTGCTCAAAAAGATATAACAGTTATTGATACAAAAAAAACAGAACAACACAGAAAAGAAGTTGCACAAAATGTTGAACCTATCATTACTCAGGCAGAAGATGAATTCATAATGACAAATCTTCTTACTCTAAAAAATTCTGTCATGAAAATTAGGGAAAAAGGTATATCAGAAGAAACAAAACTTGATGAATTAAACGTATTATTTGATGAGTCAGGAAAAAGAGGACTTGTTGATTTTATGCTTAAGTCTAGCGACAACGATTTGATATCTCTGTTTGAAAAATCACAAATTACTCTCTCTGCAGTATTAAATAAGGGCATATCTTCAAACGATTTTGAAAATAATAAAATAGAATCAATAATAAAAAAACACATACCGCATAATGTTCCAAGATACCAATCTACATTGATAATTGGAATTTTAGATCAAGTTATTGTACCAAATCTTGTAGTAGATGAATTTGCGACAGAAATAGCAAAAAAGAATGCTCAAAGTTCTGTCAAACCATACGAAGTTGTATTCAAAAAAGGTCAGAAAATCGTATTTGAAGGCGAACCTGTTACAAAATTGAAAAGAGATGCTCTCAGAGCAGCAGGATATAACGTATTGGAAGTAAATTGGGGCGGAATTTTAGGTATATATCTGCTTATTGCATTCTTTACATTTGTATTCCTGCAATATGAAAAGAATTTTGAAAAACAATATTATAATCCTACTTACCTAACCATTATAGGAACTTTAACATTTATATTAGGTCTTATATCAGCAGTATTACCAACAGGAATTTCACCTGCAATAATACCTATTCCTGCATATACTATATTGCTTTCAATATTTACCACACCAAGAAATGCTTTCTTTGCATCAAGCATAGTTCTTGCAATAATTGCAATCGGTATGCATTGGAATATAGAAATTATCGCTGCTTTTATGCTTCTGAATTCAGTCGCTATGACTTCTGTTTCAAAACTAAATTTTTCAAAACGTTCCGACTTATTAATAGTGAGTGCTAAAATTACCCTTGCCGGAATTTTAGTAACAGGAGGAATTTACTTTCTTGAAAAATATATGATGGATATAGAAAATGTACTTATTTTAAAAGATATCGGATATATAATCATAAACTGCTTTGTAATCGGCGGTGTATTTATCCTTGGTGTCCTTCCTATTCTGGAAAATATGTTCAAAATCCTAACACCATACGGATTGGCTGAACTTGCAGACCACAATCAGGAATTATTAAAACGTCTTTCGTTTCACATATGTGCGAAAATGCAGCGGAAGCAATCGGAGCAAACCCTGTTTTAGCAAGAGTCGGCGCCATGTACCACGATATAGGAAAGCTTCAAAGACCGATGTTCTTTGTTGAAAATCAGTCTTTCTACGGAATAGAAAACCCTCACAATTCCTGCGCTCCGTCTTTTAGTAAAATGCTTATCACAGCACACCCAAAAGACGGTTTGGAACTTGCTAAAGATTACCATATACCGCAAGTTATTCATAACTTTATCATGCAACACCATGGGACAAGTTTGGTTAGCTATTTCTACAATGAAGCAATTAAAGAAAAAGGAGCAGATAATGTTAAAGAAGAACAATTCCGCTACCCCGGACCAAAACCTAATATGAAAGAAACAGCAATTTTAATGATTGCAGATGCGGTTGAATCTGCTGTAAGAGCAGCTAAAAATCCGACAAATGAAGAAATTGATGCTATTATCAATAAGATTATCAAAGAAAGACTCAATGATGGTCAGCTTTCTGACTCTCCGCTTACCCTGAAAGATATTACTACAATTGGTGAAACATTCTCCAGAATGCTAAGAGGCATGCACCACAAAAGAATTAAATACCACGACGATTTGGTTCAGGAACTCGGTAAAAATAAGCAAGCTAAAGATCTTATTCCTCAACCGTTAATTGCTCAACCTTCTTTGGACATGGATTTGGAGGCAAAAGTAAAGGAACTTGAAAACAAAAGAAATGACTCAAATTAATATTTTTACCGATAATATATACGAAAGCTGGCAAGTTAATGAAAAAGATGTTATAGACAAAACTCGAAATTTGCTTGAGTTTTATATATCTGATATCGGTGAAAAATCGTGCCTCGAAGGTAAAGTGTACGATTCTATTACCCTTGATATTGTATTTTGTGATTCCGAGAAAACTCATGAACTCAACCGAGATTACCGACAAAAAGATTATCCTGCAGACATTATTACATTCGCTATATTTGCTGATGATGACAATAGCTTTATATTTGACGGTGATATAAACTTGGGAGAAATAGTAATCGCTTTGGATAAAGTTTTAGAAGGAGCAAACAGAGATATCAGTAATTCAAAAAATCGTGAACAGGAATTATTTTTTCTGGTAAGCCATGGCTTAATGCACCTGCTTGGGTTTGACCATCAAACAGAATCCGAGTACAATTTTGTTATAGCAGAGCAGAAAAAAGCGCTGGAGAGTATAGATTATGACAAGATATAAGTCACAAGGTTTTAATAACACATTCAAAAATGCAAGAAAAGGATTTAACTTAGCCGTAAGGAGCGAAGTTAATATTCGTATTCACGTTGCAGTTGCAACTCTTGTTATATTTACAGCAGTATATTTGAAGTTTTCAGCCGTTGAATTTTGTCTTTTACTATTTGCAATTGCTCAGGTAATATGCTGTGAAATGCTAAACACAGCAATAGAATTTGCCTTGGATTCAATATACCATAACAAATATTCAAGAATGGTCGGCATGGCTAAAGATATATCAGCAGGCGCCGTTATGTTTGCAACTGTAATAAGCATACTTGTAGGTATAATACTTTTTGGCGGAAAAATATTAACATTAACTAATATCTACACTTTTAATTAAAAGAAGCTTTAATAAAATGAATTAAAAAATCAGGACTCAATCAATCTTAAAAGCTATTTACTTATTACCACGTTAAAAATCGTTACAAAAATTTACATTAATTTTATTCCTAAAAGTGTACTTTTTTGGCATTTTTTTTGTTTCTACCATAACAAAAACTACAATAAAAATATTTAATTAAAACAAACATTCTTTATACGAAAAAAATATTCAAAAAATCATCTTTACATTCTCTTAATATTTACCAAAAATTAGGCAATTTCTGTTTTGTTCTGCTTTTAAATATATATATAAGTTGTTATAATCAACTTGGGTAGTATATGTGTAAATAGCGTATGATTAATAAAATCGGTGTAGAAAACAATACTGGCAGTGTAAATAGCAAAATTACCCGTCAACAAAAAGAAGGGGTGCAACAAAATCCCAACTTTAAAGGTCTGGGGGCTATTGCGCTTGCAGGTATTCAAAAATGTGAACAAGTGCCAATGATTAATGTAGCGGTCATTGACATGCTTTCTGCTATTTTACCAAGAACGATTGTAGAGAGCATGACCAACTGGTTTGCAGGTTTTGAAGCTTTCAGGAGAGAATCTTCAGGATTAATTGTAAACTGTTTGATACCAAGTGTAATTACATTAGGAATTGCAAAGTGTTTGAATCCTGCGTTCATGCCTAAAAAAGTTAATATGTCACGAAGCTGGGCAGATGTTGACATGATACAGAAAGCTTCGGATTATTATAATAATGCAGCTTCGAGTGATAAGGCAGGGAAAGTAGAAGAATCTTTAAGAAAGCTTATCGGTAATATTGAAGGTGTAGACGGTGATAAACGAGTTAATTTTGCAGACAAACTAGGAGAAAAAGAAGTCCGAAAATATGCAAAACAATTAGCAGAAATTTCAAGAAAACAGTGCACAAATTCTGAAATGAGAAAAGAAGTCGGCAAGATTACTCAAGAAATTATTGATAAGACAAAAGTTTCAGAACATATCACTGTAGAAAAAGTTAATGCTCAGTCTGTTAATTCTATGCTGGAAGATTCTGTTAAATTCTTTAGAGAATTCCAAAGAAATGATGTGCTAAATATGACAGATTTTGCAAAACAAAACAAAAAATTTGTAAGAACAAAGAGTCTTTTAGGTTTAGCAGTTGTTCTTCCTCTTGCTGCATCTATGCAATACATTAACCGTTGGATTACAGGTAAAGTTTCAGGAACAAAAGGTGCACCTATATATGATGATTTTGCAAAAGGAAATGACAATATAGAAGAAAATCCGGAAGCTAAAAAAGGTTTACTAAAACAAAAACTTATCTCAATATCTTCTATGGTAGCAGTTTCGTTATTATCACTTACTAAAATGCCTTCATGGAAAATGCTTGATTTCAAAGGAATGTTCCCGACAATGGATCAGGCAAGAATTATATCAACAACAACGTTTGCTTCACGCATGGCTGCTGCAGATGATAAAAACGAACTTGCAGAAGCTACAGTTCGTGATATTGCAACATTCGCAAGTTTATATTATTTAGGCGACGTTGCAGCTAAAGGTGCAGCAACAATAATACAAAAGAAAACAGGAACAGTCCTTCTTAATGATATGAAACCTTTAAAAGAAGGAGCAAATGCATGGCAAAAATTCAAGCATTGGATGAAAGATGTTAACATCAAATCCTCTAGCGAAGTTATAGGTCAAAAAGCTATAAATTATCGTTCTGCTTGCCAAGTTACCAACTTGGGTGTATCATTAGCATTGTTAGGGTTAATTATTCCTATATTTACTCGTCGAAATACAAAGCGCAAGCACGAAGAAGCGCTAAGGCTTGCGCAAGAGAAAAATAAAACACAAACCGAAATCAACAAAGACGATACTAAAGTCACACCTTTAAATGTTCAATATTCAAAACTTACGGCAGGCTTTAGAGCAGACAACAGCAGGGAAACAGCATAAATAGCAGGAATGTAAATGAAAGTACAACCAATTACACAACAAAATACTCAACAAATTAATCCGCATACTAATTTTAAGGGTGCGGTAGATACAACCTTTCGTTATTTGGCAACAAACCAAGCGGTAGGTGCAAACCTTGTTGACTTTTCTTTTATGGTCGCACCAAGAACTATAAATGACGGTGTTAAACGTGGACCTGCGGCAGGAATGGAAACAGGAAGACGTGAAATCATGGGTACTGTTAACGATTCTTGTGTAGGATTGTTTGGCGCTACTGCAGGTGCTATGATTGCAGGCTCTTTATCTAAAAAATATAATACTAAAGTAAACAAAATATTTACTGCTCCCGAAACTCTGCACATACTTGCTGAAAACAAATCAAATCAAATTAAAGATAAAAAATCACAAATTGAATACATAAAAGAAACTTTGAAAAATGCAAAAGGTTATAATCCGACTTCTGCAAAAGCCGATAAAGAAGGATATGTAAAACTTTCTGATAAGACAATTAACACAGTTGCAAAATACTATGATGAATTATTAAACAATAAAGCTGACTTTAGTAAATGGACAAACTTAAAAGCTGATAAATCTCGAACTGTATTAATGAATGAAATAATTGCAGATACAGGAGCAGGCTCTGACTATATTCTTGAATCAGTTGACAAAAAAATTCAAAGTAAAACAAATTTAAAATCATTATTAAATGATATCTTCATTGTTTCTGATTCATTCAACAGCGACAAAGTTAAAGACGCATTCAAAGAACAGATTAAATCTTCAAAAGCAGCAAAAGAAAACGGCTTTATAAAAGGTTTGGATAAATTTATGCGTACACGCGCAGGAATGGGATTTGCAGTATCTTGCGCTATCGGTTTATCCGTTCAGCCTATTAACATGTATTTAACTAAATTAAAAACAGGAACAGACGGTTTTGTCGGTGTGGAAGGACGTTCAAAAGATACAAGTGCAGGTTTCTTTGGATTAAAAACAATAAGCAGCGCAGCATTCTTTAGCATGATTCTTTCAACTTTGAATATGAATCCGCTTAAATTCACACCGAAGAAATTTATGGATAAGATGTCATTTAGCGGTAAAATGCCTACAATTAACCAATTAAAAGGTATTTACGGTATAACAATTATATCGAGAATTTTCTCTGCTCGTGATAAAGATGAACTAAGAGAAGTTCTGACAAAAGATACTCTGGGCTACTTAAGCTGGCTTGTACTTGGTGACTTTATTAACAGAATGACTGCTTCAGCATTTGACAACGACAAGTGCAAAGTTGTTAATATCAAAAAAGGCACAGAAAAAGATAATTACTTCAAGAAAATGTTCTACGCTAACTTAAAAACAAGAGATGAAATATTAGTACAAACTCTTGCTAATCAGGGTGTTAAAACAACTAAACAAAAGGACGGTAAAATTATTGCTAAATCATTTAAAGAAATGCTTAAAGATTTAGACGGCATCAAGGACGAAGCAATTAAGAAAGCAACACGCAAACGTCTAAGAGCATTAAATATCGCCCAAGTTGCAGGGTATGCATTCTCCGGTCTTGTTCTTGGTTTAGGAATTCCAAACTTAAATATTTATATAACAAATAAACTGGATGCAAAGCGCAAAGCAGAAGCTTTGCAAAAACAAAGCATAAATTAGTAATCTCTTTCTTTATTAATTTGTAGAGTTGTGGATTTCAAGAAAACCTCTTGAAATTTGACTTTTAGCACATACAATATAAGTGTAAGAATAACACTAGATAATTTGTAGTTTGACTTTGCAGGATAAAAAAATGACTAAAAATATTAGAAATATAGCAATAATAGCTCACGTTGACCATGGTAAAACAACACTCGTTGATTGTATGCTTAAGCAAAGTGGTGTATTCAGAGAAGGTCAACAAGTACAAGAAAGAATTTTAGATAGCAATGATTTGGAAAGAGAAAGAGGAATTACTATTCTCTCCAAAAACATTTCAATAAACTATAAAGGGGTAAAAATTAATGTTGTTGATACACCCGGTCACGCTGACTTTGGCGGAGAAGTTGAACGTGTTCTTGGTATGGTAGACGGCGCATTGTTGATTGTTGATGCAGCAGAAGGTCCTATGCCTCAAACAAGATTTGTTCTTTCAAAAGCATTAGAACTTGGTATAAAAATTATAGTAGTTATTAATAAAATTGATAAGCCTGCAGCGGATCCGGACGGCACTTTGGACAAAGTGTTTGATTTATTTACAGAATTGACTGACAGAGAAGACTTGATAGATTTTCCTTATATATATGCAAGCAGCTTAAACGGTTTTGCTATCAAGAATTTGGATGATGAAAAGAAAGATATGGTGCCGCTACTTGATTGCATTTTGGCAAATATTCAAGAGCCATCAGGTGATGCGACAAAACCGTTTCAATTTAGAGCAACAACATTAGACTACAATGAATATGTAGGAAGAATAGTTATTGGCAGAGTCGTTAACGGTATTGTACATTCACAAGACCAAGTTGCTTGGGTAGATGCTAAAGGTGATGTTAATAAAGGAAAAATTACTAAGTTGTTTGGATTTAAAGACCTTGGGAGAGTTGAGATTGATGAAGCTGAAGCAGGTGATATTGTAGGAATTGCAGGATTTTCAGATATTCAAATCGGCGAAACTTTGTGCGACTTAAATAATATTAATCCTCTCCCATTAATTAAAGTTGATGAACCTACACTTCAAATGAATTTTTCTGTTAACGACAGTCCTTATGCAGGACAGGAAGGTAAATTTGTAACATCTCGCCAATTGAGAAAAAGACTTTATGACGAATTGGAAAAGAACGTAAGTTTAAGAGTAGAAGATACTGATTCAACTGATTGCTTTAAAGTATCAGGCAGAGGAGAACTTCATTTAGGCATTTTAATAGAAACAATGCGACGTGAAGGATATGAGTTTCAAGTTTCAAAACCGGAAGTTATTTATAAAACTGTTAACGGAGAACAGTACGAGCCTTATGAGGACTTGCTTATAGATGTACCTGAGGAATATGCAGGCGGTGCTATTGACAGATTATCAGGAAGAAAAGCCGTTATGAACTCAATGAACAATGCAAATGGCAGAACGGTACTAAAATTTTCCATTCCAGCAAGAGGCTTAATCGGATTCAGAAGTGAGTTTATCAGAATGACAAGAGGCGAAGGCATTATGTACCATACCTTTGATGAGTATAAACCATATGCCGGCGACATTCCGAAACAAAGAAGCGGTTCAATATTGGCACACGAACAGGGTGAAGCCATTCCATATGCATTAGCGCAATTTGAGGACAGAGGTGTATTCTTTGTAACCCCTCATACTAAAGTTTACAGAGGAATGATAATCGGAGAAGGTAACCGTCCTCAAGACATCGTAGTTAATATCTGCAAAACAAAAAAACTTACTAATATGAGAAGCTCAACAGCAGATGTTATGGTTACATTACAGGCACACAAAGAACTCACCTTGGAAGAATGCTTGGAATACATTGGCGACGATGAACTTGTAGAAATAACCCCCGAAAATATAAGAATGAGAAAACAAAATTTAGTTAAGTTTGGCAGTATATAATACTAAGTACAATAAAAAACAGGTTGAAAAAATTTTTGTTAACATTTATACTGTAAATGCGCACTTTGACAGGTATAAAAAGTATTTATTATGGGGATGCCATGGTTTTGACGTTGTGATTGGTATATCCGGATTGCGAGTCCGAGAGCTGTTCTCGGTTATCAACGGGCAAACTAAATTAAATGCTAACGATAACGTAGTTAGAGTTGACTTTGGTGCAAAAGCACTTGCTGCATAGTTTCAGCAATCAACCATTCGCCTTGACCAGCTTGCCGTTAAGGAATGAATGACCGTATGCAAGACGCAGTACTCAAATGACGGTATGAGTATCAAGATTAACCGTTGGAGGTTAGGCTTCCGCAAAAAGCCTTTGACTTTGCTTAGGTTTTGTAATTTTCCTTGCAAAAGTTGAGATAATAAGTTACTACACTCGTAGAAATCAGTTTGTATCCGCATCGGACGCGGGTTCGATTCCCGCCATCTCCACCATTTAGTCTTATAAAGAGAGATACGACCATTCTCTCTACCTTTTAACAGGACTACTGTATTTTTTTGTCCGTTTTGCTCGGAAGCAAACAAATGTAGGTTGGGCATTCTTGCCCAATATAGGTTTTCAGGACAGTTGTGATGCGTTTTTATCGGCTATAATGCCAAATTGTTAGGAGTTTAAGGCTGATTTATAGTGTAGAGATTTGCCGGACTATTCTTGCACTTTTGTCCTAATTTTTGCACTCTTTTGCACCAAAAACATGTCACCCTGAACTTGTTTCAGGGTCTATCCCGCTTGGTACTTGATTTTTAGTAAGTGCAAATAAGTGCAATAAAGTGCAAAAATAATTTATCTTTTAGTTTGATATGTGTCAAAATGTCTCTGAGATTAAGATGCGTGAGCCGGTGTGAAGTGCCGGTGTCGGCTTGCTGTAGGGCAAGACGAGCAGGGCACGAAACACTACGATGCCGCCGTTTCAAATCTTTGATTTGACAGGCGGAAAAGAGATTTAGGACTTGATGTTTCTGCGAACAAGAGCGATTAATGTGTATACAAAGGAGCATACGCATGGCAGATTTTACTCCAGAAAAATGTAAACAAATAGCTTTAGCAAGATTAGACGTTGTTCATCAATGGCTTGAATTTAGAAAACAATCTCAAAATAAACTTAAAGCTGATTATGATTTTGTTAAATTGCATAATACTTCAAATAGCCATCTATATGAGATTTTAGGTAAAATTTCCAGAGGGAGTTTGCATCGTTGGCTTGCAATGCTAAATGGAACAGAAGATTATACAAAACTTTTACCACAGTATAAATACAGTAGTGTAAATGATTATCGGACTGTACTTAATGATGAAGAAATAAAAATATTTATAGGTTTGCTTTTACACCCGAACAGACTGTCTATCGGTAAAGCAATTGCACTTACTAAATACAAATTAAAAGAACAAGGACAAAATTTTATTCCGGCAGATATTACATTCCGCCGTTATGCAAAATGGTTTAAAGATAATAATTATGATAAATGGATTCTTGCACGTGACGGAGAAAAAGCACTCTCGGATAAAGTCGAACCATATATAAAACGAGATGCAAGTTTACTTGAAGTTGGAGATATTCTTGTAGCTGACGGACATAAATTAGCTTTTCAGATAATAAATCCATTTACAGGCAAGCCCTGTAGAGCCACACTTGTCGGATTCTTAGATTGGAAATCAACAGCACTAGTCGGTTATGAAATTATGCTTGAAGAAAATACGCAATGTATAGCATCTGCTCTGCGTAATTCAATAATCAATCTTGATATAATTCCAAAAGTTGTTTATCAAGATAATGGTAGAGCATTCAGAGCAAAATATTTTACTGACGATAAAGGTTTCACAGAACTTGGTTTTCATGGATTATATTCAAAACTCGGTATAGAAACAGTATTTGCTAGACCGTATAATGCCAGAGCAAAAGTTATTGAAAGATTTTTCAAAGAATTTCAGGAAGGTTTTGAAAAATTACTTCCAAGTTATATTGGAAGCAGCATTCAAAATAAACCTGCTTATATGATGCGAAATGAAAAATTTCACAAAAACCTTCATAACGATTACATTCCGACCATTGAAGAAACAATAAAAATGGTTGATATGTGGCTGAATTTTAAGAATTCTCAACCATGTCCTAATGCTCCGGATAAAACAATTGTAGAAGTTTTATCAGAAAGAAAAAGGCAGAATATTGATATAAATACGCTTGACGATTTGATGCTTGCAACGGAAGTTAAAACAATTCAAAGAAATGGAATCCGATTTCTAAACTGTGACTATTTTGATGAAAGGCTATATGGTTTTAAAAGCAAAGTATTAATAAAATACAACCTCTTTGATCTTACAAATATTAAGGTTTATACCCCAAAAGGTGAGTATTTATGCACAGCAGAACGAGTAACAGAAACACACCCTATGGCAAAGTTACTTGGTGATGTCAAAGATTATGAAGATTACAAGCAGAAAATTGTACGTCAGCGTCAGTTAAAGAAGAAAACAGTTGAATCGGTTAAAAAATATTTGAAAACAGAAGATATAAAGCTTCTGGAAACACAAATTGAAAAGCCAATTGTTCAATGTGCGTTTAAGAGCTGTTCAAACGGTATTTATAAAAGTTTTAAAAATAATTCTGATAAATATGAATATTTAATTGCTAATAACCCACAAGATGAATGGATAGAAAAATTTAAGCAAACAAAGGAGTATCAATTGTTATATGAAGAAAATATTTGTTAAAACGCAAAATGTGAAAAACTTTATAGGACTTGTTGAAAATCTGATAAATAAACCAAAAAATATTCCGAAAATGGGATTGGTTTATGGCGAACCCGGACTTGGTAAATCGCAAACAGCATTGTGGCTTGCGTGCAAATATGACGGAATTTATTTAAGAGCATCAAACCTTATGACAGGCAGGTGGCTATTGGAAGAGATAGTAAAAGAGCTTGATGAGATTCCCAGATTTTTAACTTCGGATAATTTTAATATTGTGGTTAAAAAGCTGAAACAAAATCCGCAAGTGATTTTTATTGATGAGATTGATTATCTGATGAATAACTATAAGACTATTGAAACACTTAGGGACATTCACGATGAAACCGACTGCCCGATAATTTTTATCGGGATGAGTTTAGCTCACAGGAAACTTGAAAGATACAAGCACCTTTACGACAGGTTTTCAGAAATTCTAAAGTTTGAAACTTTTGGGGTAAATGATATAGGGCTAATAATTAATCAATTATCCGAATTTACGTTTACTCCGGAAACTATTGAATATATCCTCTCAAAATACAACAGGTTCAGACAAATTGTTCAGATGATAAACCAAATGGAAATATTTTCAAAAGATAATAATTTAACAGAAATAAATATGGAGGTCATAAGTCAAATAATATGAACATAGAAAAATTGGCGCGACATTTAAAAGAATTTACACTTGATGAAATCGAGATGATTACAGAATGTGATTGTAAAACAGAACTTGAACACCTTTTGAACGAGAATAAATTGGTATTTGAACAGGGTTTGTATAAATATAAAGAGCCAGAGCAAAAACAAACTTTTGAATTTATTGCGAAGCCAAAATTATACAAAAACAAGAAAATTTTATTTAAAGATATCGCTTTGTATTATTTAAACAACAGAGATTTGACCTATTCAACGTATAAAGGTTACCGATACCAACTCAAATATAACATTCTGCCATATTTTGGCGAAAAATATATTGATAAAATAACCTATGAAATGCTAATAGATTTTATGACTATTATGAAATCAAAATATAAACCAAAAACAGCAAGTAACGGAGTAACGCTTGTCGGGAGTATTATGAAGTATGCGTTTTTTGAAGGTTATATAAAATACAACCCTTACTTTGGTGTAATTAATTCAAAATGTAAATAAGGAGATTATATGACAAAATACAACCAACTGACACAAGCCGAACGCATGTATATTTATGATAAAAAATCTCTTGCAGAGATTGGCATGGAACTCGGACTTTCCCGCAGGATTTTATTTTATTGGAAAAAGGAATACCATTGGGATAAAAAACGGTTTGATGCTGAACACAACAAAGATAGATTTAGTGAAGAACTTTTAGAATTCGCTAGAAAAATGATGAATAAAATTTCTGCGGACATTGATAATAATCAAAAAACACCGCCACCTGAAATATATTCGCTGATAAATATTCTTAAAAACATTCCGCTTATAAAACAATATACGGAATCTCTGCAATCGGAACAAAAAACTGAAAAGAAAGGCTTAACTCCGGATATTGTTAGACAAATTGAAAGAGAAATTTTGGGAA
>CADBXV010000060.1 GCA_902798645.1 uncultured bacterium | reverse complement strand
CTTTGTCTTCTATTGAATGCAAGTTCGTTTCGGAATCTTCCTTTGCAGTCTTTGAATCATCTATTTTTTCAGCAATTGCATCTGCACCATTTTTTAAGCCATCTGCAACTTTAAGCTTAATAAAAAGATAAACTATAATTCCTGCAAAAATTATAAAATTGAATAAATTTGTCCGAGCTATATAATCCAAAACCGTCTCAAACATATTCTAACCTTTCTCGTGATAAAGTATATCATTAACTTTATCATTGTTAAAACCTTGAATTTCACTACGATATCCAAGAACTTTTTCTACAATATCATTTGCTAAATCAGTCATTTTAGATTTAAGATTTTCTTTTGCTTCATTAGAAACATTATTTAAATTTGTATATGCCTGTTCCAAGTCATCATGAGATTTTGATTGAGCATCTTTTATTATATCAGTTCTTTGATCTTTATATCCTGCAAGAAGTTCATTATATTTTCCTCTTGCATCTTCCTTTGCTTCCAAAATTTTCTTATCTATATCTGCGGAAAGTTCCTCTGCTTTTGCATTGTTTTCATTTGCCTTATTATAATTACCGTTTATAAAATTGTTTCTTTCATCTACGATTCTATGCACAGGGGCATACAGCATTTTATTCATAATGAAAACAAATACCAAGAAAGAAATTATTGATACAAAAAAAGTTCCGTTAAATTCCATTTATTATATTTACCCCTAGCCCATCATTCCTGAAAGTTTCATTGCAATTACCAAAGCGTAAATCGCACAAGCTTCCGCTAAAGCCGCACCTACCAAAAAGAAACCTACTGCTTTACCTGCAATCTCAGGCTGTCTTGCAATTGATTCCAACAGTCCTTTTGTTGCAATACCGATACCAAGTCCTGCACCTACTGCACCAAAACCCATTGCAATACCTGCACCTAATTGTGCTAAATCAGAAATTGTTTTTACTTCTTCCATCTTTTTTCTCCTTCTTATTATTTATATTTGTTATATCTGAGAAGTTTCCCCCTCACCCTATCCCTCTCCCGCAGGGCGAGGGGAATGTTATTTTAATGTTCCTCATTTACTGCTGTTGCGATATAAACAGTAGTCAACATTGTAAATACAAGTGCCTGAACGCATGCTACCAGTATCTCAAAAAACATTATAGGAAGCGGAAGCCCCCATGCACATATTCCAAGCAGTGCGCTGATTAATATTTCTCCTGCCAATATGTTTCCAAATAAACGTAAAGCAAGCGTTAATGGTCTTGTAAATAATTCTAATATCTCTACTAGCATTGATATAATGCCGACAAAAGAAAATTCATGCAGTAAAAATTTACCTTTTTTCTTCATTAGCCCCGCTGTAACATAGTATATTAAAACTATTATTGCAAGTCCTGCCGTCATATTTATATCATTAGTAGGTGATGCAAATTCACCATGCTTAAGTTCCAGCATTTTTAAAGGCAATTGTCCCATTAAATTTGCGGTTACAATAAACAAAAATAATGATGCAATGAGCGGAAAATGTTTTTCGCCGTCTTTATTTATCATACTTTTAATGAGATTATCAAAATACCCCAAAATTCCTTCCATAACATATTGCAACTTCCCGGGAACTATAGATAGTTTTCTGGTTGTTACAAATGCTATAGCCATTAAAAACAGCATAGCTGACCACATAGTGATAAGCGTATCCATATTAAATGCCATTGGATGACCTGCAATCACTGTATTAATAATCCAGTGTCCTTCACTCATTTATAACCTCTCTTCTTGAAGTTTATAATAACATATTTTATATAGTTGTGCAAATACATCAAAAAGACGAGCAATTTAACAAATTGTATAAACTTTTCTGTAATATAGTCCTACACCAATTATTGATAACACAACATCGGGCATAAAAGCTGCAATTGCAGGAGCTAGTGCACCTGTTTCTCCAAATGAAATTGATAAAGCTCTAACCAAATAATAACCGAATATTATCAGAATACTAAATAAAAATCCTCTGTTGTATCTTACTCTTGGTGGTGTTATTGCAAGCGGCACACCAATTAAAACAAATACTACCGTTGTTAGCGGAAGTGCAATTTTATCAAATAAACTTATAGTCAGCCAAGCTCTGTCTTCAGGATTTGTTTTTGGAATAAGCTTACACAGTTGAATAAAATTATGTTCACTTGCAAGATTTCTGTCCATTTCATCAGATAAATCCATCCCAAATCTGATAGTAGTATCGTCAAACAGAGTAGTATCCAAGGCTTTACCTTGATTTGTAACAGTATATATAGCGCCTTTTTGGAATTTCCATCCTTCTTCTGTCGTAGCACCCTCTCTTGCTTGCAAAATCTGTATTGTTCCGTCTTTAGAAGCATCCAATACCGTTATATTATGCAAAATAGCATTTTTACAGTCACCTACATAAAAAAGACGTTTAAGCATACCACTATCTTTGACTTCTTTAAATGTAAAATTCTCCTTGCCTTCAGGAATATTTTTTTTGCTGAAGGCATATAAAGCCAAATCCGTTGACTGTTTTGTCATAACAGGCACTACTGTTTCATTTACGACAAAACTTATGCAAGCCATTATTATTGCAAAAACAAAAATTGGCTTCGCTATTCTGTTAATACCAATTCCGCATGCTCGCATTACCGTAATTTCAGAGCTTAAACTTAAACCGTTTAATGTCATAACCGTAGCCAACAAAACACCCATGGGAATTGTCATGACAAAAACAGACGGCAAATGCAAAATTATAATCAAAAAAGCTATTTTAAACGGAATTCCGTACATAGAAATCTGTTTTATTAATGTTATAAAAGTATCCGATGCAAATATAATAGAAGTAAATACAAGCACACCCATTATAAACATCTCTATAACTTGTTTTAAAATATACTTATCAAGCTGACGCAGATGTTTTAATTGATATATAAAAACTTTTAATTGTTTTTTTAACTTTTTCAATATTTGCTCCCTAGCGTAATTATACAATAAAACAACAAAAAAGTTAACGTCATAACTTTAATTTTATGACGCTAACTTTTATTTGTATTTTTAAACTAAACAAGACCTTCTTTTACAGCCTTTACCGCAGCCTGAACTCTATCATTCACACACATTTTTTGCAGAATTGAACAAACATGCGCCTTTGCTGTATGTACACTTACAATCAACTCTTTAGCAATTTCAGTGTTACTTTTGCCATCAACTAGATGTTTTAAAACTTCATATTCTCGCTCTGTAAGAGGAACTCGTCCTTCTTCTGAAGATCTGTCACTCAAAATTCCCAAAGTTTCTTGTTTTGGGAATGAATCCAAAACTTTTCTCGCAATAACCGGATCAAGCCAGCAAACACCTTCTTTTACATCTCTTATTACATCTGCAAGCTTTGTAGGATCAATGTCTTTTAAGCAATATGCCATTGCACCTGCTGAAAGTGCGGATATAACTTCTTCTTCCCTGTCATGAGATGTTAAAGCTATCACTTTTATATCCGGATTCATTTCTCTAACCTTGATAGTCGCCTCTATACCATTCATTCCTGCCAGTCCCAAATCCATAAGAACAACATCCGGTTTATGACGCTCTATAAGAGTTAAACCGTCAATTGCATTTTCACTTTCTGCTACAACATTAATATCTTCATTAGAATTTAAAGCGCATCTTAAACCTACACGTGTTAACTTAAAGTCTTCTATTATTACAACACTTATTGTATCCTTTTTTGTCTGAACTGCTGTAACCATATTTTTCAAATCCTCCTATTTTCTTGTACCACTCTATTAAATAATACCCATAACCGTGAGTACATTACCCAAGTCGGTTATATTCAATCGAAATTAAAAAAATTTGTTTATTTGTTAACTTTTGTAAAAATATAGTCAATTTCAATGTCAATATTGTTTTTATTTACATGGAAGAAGTGTTGTATGAATATTTATCCAATAGATAACAATGTATCCATGCAGGGAAAAAGCAAAAACCCTAATTGGTTTATAAAACAATACAGACGTGCAGGACAATGGTTTCTTGACAAGTCACCTTCTCATACAGCGAAAGAGAGTAAAAAATCTATTGAAAATTGGGATAAAACAACACGCTGGGTTTCAGATCCTATGTGGAACAGAGGTATTTTAGGAGCAACGGCACTACTTTCACAACCTGCTATAGACTACTATAACCACAGAGTAGATGATGAAACAAGGACCGTTTCCAGAAATAGAACAATTGCAAAAATAGTCGCCGGTACACTTGTAGGCATGTTTGTAGTTAGAGGTCCTGTTTACAAACTTGTTGAAAAAATGACAAATATTAAAGGTACGGATAAATACAGCAAGTTGTTGCTTCCGCAAAAGTATTTGGAACAACTAAAAAATAAACCGCATAAATTAAATAACTACAGAGCAACTTTAGCTATGGCACTTGCTCTTGGTGCTATGGTTTTCACAAACTTCTTATTGGATGCTCCGCTAACAATAATATTCACCAACCTTCTCAACGAAAAATCTGGATTAAAAGCAAAAGAAAAAAAATCAAAAGACGTTATGAAGGAGGTGGCTAATGTTTAAGTCATTTCTTCAAAAACAATTAAATTGGATTTTTGAAAAATTCTCGGAAGATACATCCAAAATGTTAATCGTAACCGGAACTTTTGGCTGGATTTTATCATCACTTGCACAAGTTTGCGGAATTTTAGGCAACTCAAAAATATCTTCAGAGAAAAAGAGTTTCTTATTACCGCAAGAAGTTATGGATGCAGTTGTGAACGTAAGTGCATTTTTCGGAATTACCATGTTTACAAAAAAATGCATCGCAAAAATGGCAACTACCGGTAAAATAGCACCTGAAAGCGTAAGAAAATTCTTAAATAACAATTCTATTTACAAAAATAAAGTCGGCAAACTGGATTTTAAATTAGATGATGTTCTTCCAAAAGGTTCCGATTTAATGAAGTCTTATAAATCTCATAAAAACTTTGTTACGACAATGGGTACAGTCGGAGCAAGTATTCTATCCTGCAATATTGTTACACCTGTTATTCGTAACTTTACAGCATCAAAAGTTCAAAAAACGTATATAGATATGAAAAATAATCCTTCTGCATATCAATATTCCAACACTGACAGAACAAAAATTTAACCTACTGCATTTATCCGAATTTTATATTAATACATTGGAATAAATCGTAAAATATAGTATACTATTAAGTATGAGGATGAGGTTAGCTACATTTTTAACATTTTTAATGTTTTTTAATTCTGCTGCTTTTGCAACAGATACTTTTCAAGGTCATGCCGAATATGACAACCGATTTGAACGTCCTCAAGAAGAATTATTTACCGGTAAAACTGATACTTTAGACAAGAAAGATGACATAAGAATGACCGTCTCACAAGTTATTGACGGATCTTATTCATTAGAAGGTGATGAATTCTTTGCAGAAGTCACATCGGATGTAGTAAGCGATAAAGGTGTAATTCTTCCAAAAGGTACTATTGCACATGGTTCTATTGTACAGGTTAGCGAAGCAAAACGACTCGGAAGAAACGGATACATAAATTTAAGCTTTGATAAATTAATTACACCTGACGGCAGAGAGATTGACATAGAAGGCAAAATGTCAACTAAGCTGCACCCTGTAAAGGAAGTCGGGAAAATAGTTGCAACAGATTTAGGGTACACAGCCGCAGGCGGTGTAATCGGCGGTTTTTTTGCGCTTAATGCACTTGGACCTGCCGCAGCAATAGCATCAAACGGCTATACTATTGCCGGCGGTGCAGCGATTGGCGGCACTGTAGGATTAGGTCTGTCACTCTACAGAAAAGGCAAAAATGTATTAATATCACCCGGAGATGAAATCAGACTTAAGATGGTTTCCAGCGTTGACCTTCCTGTATACAAAGAAGAAGCTCTACAGCAAAAAGAATTAAATTATCCCGGACTTGATATAAGAATTGCAAATATTGTTTATGAGAAAGATCCGTTTGGAGAAGTCAATACAATAACTCTTTCTCTTTCTATATCAAATATGTCTAAAAAAACAATCTCAGGTATGGATTTAGCATTGGTTAATGATTACAACGTAGTTTTTAATCCGTCTATTTTTGGCGATACAAGATTATTATTTTCTCAACTCAAACCCGGTGACAGATTTGCCGGCAAAATATCTTTCAGCGTAAACAGCGTTAAAGGAACTTATTGGCTTATGGTTAATGACAGAGCCAAAAATAAACCATTGGCAAAAGTATCTTTGGATAATGCATATAAACACGTGGCAAAAAATGTTAAAAAGAAAAACGATAAATTAAAACAAGGCAAGAAAAACTATTACAAAGAAGACGATCCGTTCGATATATAATTTTAATATTTACAATAGTTCATAATTAAGCAAAAATTTTTTTTACACGTTTAAAAATAGTTACAATGGATATCCATACTAATAGTTATAACAGTTTTAAATCAAAAAACTTTCCAATCCAACCTTTTGCTATAAAAACAAAACGTGGAAAACTTCGTGTTTGCGAAGTTTCAGGGAAAGATTTAAAACAAGAGAGATTTATTCTTAATTTAACAAAATTATTTTGTAAAAATTTTGCATCTGCGACCAATGATCCTAATTGGAGAAAATTTACAAATCCGAAGACATTTGATTTTAATAAGACTCTTGAAAATTTTGTCAAATATTACAGATCAAAAATTGTTAAAGCTGACGAAAATATGACATTGTTATTAGTTAAAGACAAGCGAAACAAAATTCAGGGTGCATGCTTATCTTATGGCTGCGACAGCGTTCCTGATACAAAAGAGATTACTTATTATATAGATTCTATTGCGGTAAATCCTGCTTACAGAGGTTTTAATGTAGGTAAAATGCTTATTGAAAAAACTTTAGAATCAGCTCGAAATAAATTTACTGATGCTTTTTTAGCGGGCGATAAAACTGCAAAAAAATTTTATGAATCATTAGGTTTTGAAACTCTTAATATAAATAACCATTCGCAAAAACAAATTATTGATTATGTATCAAGAAGACGAAATGATATACCCGACTATGTGGAACTTTACACAAAACCTCTGCAAAAAGATAAACCTCGCTGGTATGATGATATATTGGTAAGTGAATAATGCTTAAAATCGAAGAAAAACCCATATTAAAGATTCCTGAAATTATTTTTTATGAAAACAAAAATAATGAATATAAAATGCTCAATCTTAAAAAAAATACGAGCATAGGATATTTAATGGTATCACCAAGAAAAGACGAGCTGTTTATAAACAGTCTTGTTATAGAAGCACCGTATAGAAGACAGGGATTTGGCAAAAAATTACTTGATTTTGCAAAAAGGGTAAGTATTGGTATGGGATTTAACGGAAGAATGAGATGTGTAGCAGGATTAACGCCATTTGATACTAAAAATCCTTCTCATATTTTTTTCAGGAAATACGGTTTTACCGGTGATGATAAAAAACTTATAAAGAAAATTGATAATGCAATAAAAGAGAGTAAACAGCTTAATCCAAAATCCACTACGTTAGCTTACATGTATTTTACTAATACATAACCTGTTTTTATGCTAATCTTTTATTATGAATAAGAAGATTACGCTAATAATAATATGTGTCATTTTGATTCAGCAAAGCATTTTTGCGGAAACTACAACTTTTTCCGACAAAAACAAATTTGGGCTCAAAGATACTCTTGGTAACGTTACCGTTAATGCAAAATACAAGAAATTGATACGGCTTGGGGAAACAGGCTGGATAATGCAAGATGGCAATAAATTCGGAATAATTGATGATAACGGAAATATTCTTATCGAACCGAAATATAATCGAGCAGAAAGAATTTTAGGTAAATTTGTAAAATTTAGAAAAGGTGACAAATATGGCATATTTGACGAAAAAGGTTTGACAATTTTGCCTGTAGAGTATTCTTCTATTGATTTACTATACGGTGGAATGTTTGTAACCTCTAAAAACTACAAGTACGGAATTAGTGATTTTAGCGGGAATATAATATTAGAAAACATTTTTGATGATATTTATATGCCTGATTTCAATACACTTACTGTTGTGTATAACGGAAAAGCTATTGAAATTAAAAGAGAACAGGGAACAGATTTGGAACTTCCGTACGACATTTTGAATGCAGACAGCAAAGCAACGGATTTTAATTTTTCAGATATAACTGATAGCCCTCTTGCATCAACAGGATATTATAGTGTAACTTTTACAGATTATATTTTAAAGATTTTTTCATCAATATCACCATCATATGAAGAAACAATAGATGAACTAATGTTGTCTCAAGGTGCAGATACAGTTTCTATATTAATGAAGTTTTCTTGGCTCCCACGCTTTCCGTTTGTATACGCAAAAAATTATTACAAATATTTAATCGCACCATACAACGGGCCGTTAAGCAACACTAAGAAAAATCTTCGTCAGCAAATTAAAGGATAAATCCAAATATTAGTTTAAGTTTATATCAACCAAATCTTTTAGAGATGTATTAAGCCTTTCAGCAATCAGAAATAGACAATATACAGACGGGCTTTTATCTCCTAATTCAATAGAAGTAATATATGACCTTTCCACACCAATATCCATGGCAAGTGTTTCTTGCGATATATTAGCATAGCACCTTCTGTATTTTATATTCATACCAATTTTTTTTAGTATTTTTTTGTTTAGACTTTGATTTTTTCTCATTGTAAACAATATTATGAATTGTTTACCATTTTTATTCTACATAGAAATAGAAACATTGTTAAAATATGTAAAATAGGTATTTATTATATTTTATTACCATGTAACATGTTTCTATAAGAAACGTATTAAATTTTTAGGAAATAAAATAATGGGAATTTTATATAGAATAAGGAATAAAAATACTGACACTAAACGGCAAGAAACAATAAAGAATGTTGAGTTTTTATATGATTTAAAAACAGACAATTATGTTATTGAAGATATTGGACACAGCAAAAATATTACCTGTGTTAACGGCAAATGCGAATTGCAATTGTGTAAGGAAAACGCTGTTGAGATAATAACACTCGATGATGTTAATAAGACAGCCTGCGTCTTAGATGGTGTGAATACAGAATTAAAACATCTGACAAATAATTCGAAAATAGTAATTGAATATCTTAAGACTGAGGGCAAGAATTAATATGAATTGTCATTCTAAAATATCAGTATTAATGCCTGTATATAACACAAAAGGAGAGTATTTAAGAGAAGCAATTGAAAGTATTCTCAATCAAACATATACAAATTTTGAGTTTTTGATTCTGGATGACGGTTCAACGGAAGAAGATACTATTAATACACTCAATTTTTATGCCCAAAAGGATGCAAGAATCAGAATTATTAAAGGAGAACATAAGGGGCAAGCTGCCGCAAGAAATAGTTTAATAGATGAAGCAAAAAATGATATTCTTGCTATTATGGATTCTGACGACATTTCGCTTCCGCAAAGATTTGAAAAACAGATTAAATACTTGGAACAGAATCCGGAAATATCAATTTTAAGCAGTTCGTTTAAAACTTTTCCTAAAGAAAGATTGATAGAATTACCTGAAAAAGTCAATTACCTTGATTTATTTGAATGGTGTTGTATTGCTAATCCTGTAACTATGTTAAAAAAATCTGACTTAGATAGGTACAACCTGAGATATGACGAAAAATTGAGTATTTCAGAAGATTATGAGCTTTGGAGCAGAGCTATCAAATATTTAAAAATGGCAAATATAGAAGAGCCGCTTTTAAGATACAGACTTCTTAATAATAGTGTTTCACATAACAAAAAAAACAATGCTTCTGCGATAGAAATCCAAATTAAACAATCCATGCTTGATTTTCTTACTTCAGATGAGAAATTGAAAAGGAAAATTAACAATTTAATATTTTCTGTTTCTGATATAAAACTGAGTTTTTTTGAGCATTTGTTTTCGATAAAAAACCAGCAAACTGCGTATGAAAAAAGAAAAATTCTAATTTTGTGCGGATTTAAATTTATATTAAAGCAAAAAACGGAGATGTTAAATGTATAAAAACAATGCACAAGTCAGTATAATTATTCCAATATATAATGTTGAAAAATATATTTCTAAATGTATTGAAAGTGTTATAAACCAAACTTTTAAAGATATTGAAATAATCTGTGTTGATGATGGCTCAACCGATAATTCTATCAAAATCATTAGACAAAATTTTGATGATAATAGGATTACAATACTTAAACATGACAAAAATTGCGGACTTGGTGCAGCAAGAAATACCGGAATCAATTATGCAAGAGGGAATTATATTTTTTTTCTTGACTCTGATGACTATGTTTTACCTGAAACCATTGAAAAACTTTATAACAAAATTAAAAGCATAAAAACAGATTTTGTGGTAATAAAAGCAAAAGCTTTTGCTGATGATGATTCAACAGAGACTGTCCGCAGAACTGAAAATATGAACAAATGGCTGAATGATTTATCAATCGACAAATATGAGGTTACACTTGATAATTACATAGAATCAATTCAAAATTTAAATTGTGTTGCTTGGGGAAAATTATTTTCTACAGAATTTATTAAAAAAAATCATCTTAAATTTATTGAGAATGGGATTTTATTCGAAGACGGAGGCTTTTGGCTTAAGGTCTGCTCTTGTTTTCCTGCAATTTCTTATATTGATTATACAGGATTAATGTATAGAATTAGAAAAAATGCAATATCTTCATTAATGAATTCAATAAAAAATCATAATAAAGTGCGTAAACATAGCATGTTAAATATTGAAGATGCATTTTCTTTCTTTGATACTTATAAGAAAGAATACAGTGATGACTTAAAAAATAAAATAAAAAACAGCACTTCTTATTGTTCTTTTTTTGAAACTCGTATCGGGTTCTTATTCCGATGCAGATGGTTGCGAAATAACAAAATCATTGCTATTTTCAGCATTCCTATTTTCAGAGAACGAATAAAAAATAACAACATTTTATATAGAGTTTGTGGGTTATGTATTTTTAAACGAAAGGTAATAAAATGACAACAATCAGCGTTATTGTAACCAGTTATAACTATGAGCAGTATATAAGCAGAACTCTTGATTCATTAGTAAATCAGACATATAAAGATTTTGAGGTTATTATTGTTGATGACGGTTCTAAAGACAATTCTGTTAAAATTATAAAAGAATATGTCAGTAAATATCCTAATTTCTATTTATATATGCATGAAAATAATGAAAATAAAGGTCTTGTAGAAAGTATGCAACTAGGTCTATCAAAAGCTCAGTCAGAATGGATTGCTTTTTTGGAGAGTGATGATTATTGGAGGCAAGACTATTTGCAAGAAAAAATAAATTACATAAATACGAATCCGGAATCTGTAATAATCATTAATGATATAGAAATAGAAGGAGACCGCTCTCATAATGAATACATTGAAAGTGTAAGAAAACTGCACATGAAAAATAAAAAAAATTGTTTTAAACAAATGTATGACGGAAATGTAATCGGAACTTTTTCTTGTGTAATGATAAAAACAAATATTATAAAAAATTTGGACTTTAATACACCGATACCCGCAAAAAAAAAACGAAGAAAAGCAAGGTATTTTTCGTAACCGGTACAAAAAATTGTTATTTAAAAAGTTTAAATTTTATTATATTAAATTTAAACTTTTTGAAAATTTAAAAAATATTTTACAGGACATTTTTTCTATAAAAAATTCCAAAGATAAAAAGTACAAAATTATAACAATTTTAAAATTTCAGTTTAGATTAAAAAAAATTAAAAACTTATGATAATTATATGAAAATAGAGCGGTAAATAGTATAGTGCAATTTGCAATAATCCAAGCATAAAAAATATAATTTTAAATAACTAAAAGAGAAAGGAATTGACTCATGTTTACAAGAAAAGATGATTCGTACATACTGGATGAAAGTTTAGTAGATTCAATACTTAATAATATCACCTCTCCGCATTATAATATTTTGAATTTAATTAATATAGAAAATTGCAAAATATTAGATATTGGTATGGGGAATGGCATTCTTGCAAGAGTACTAAAAAAAGGTAATAAAAATTTTATAATTGATGGTGTAGAGCCAAACGAAAAAGCTTGTGAGATTGCACAGCCTTTCTACAGAAATGTTTATAAAGGATTTATTCAAGATTACATTAATGAAATTCCTTTTGAAGAATATGATTATATAATTATGGCTGACTTAATAGAGCATTTAGTAAATCCGTTAGATGTTTTACAAACAATTTCTAAATTAATTTCAAACGAAACAAAAGTTATAATTGATGTTCCTAATGTTGCATTTGGTGCAGTTCGTTTAGCATTATTGAAAGGGAATTGGGATTATGTTGATTCGGGATTATTAGAAAAGACTCATTTAAGATTTTTTACAAAAAAAACTTTATTACAATTGTTTGAAAAAACTGATTTGCATCCTGAACAAATAATTAATTTAAGACATAAATATACCAAATCAGAAATCCCAATAAATATCGGAGAATATAGCTGGGGAACGATACAAGAAATTAATAACAGTCCGGAAGCTTTTAATTATCAATATTTGTTTGTTCTGCAAAAACAAAAAATAACAAATTGTATTGAAAAATCCATGGGTAAAATTAAAAAAGTTTATTTTTGGCAATGGATAACAAAAAGGATTACGCAGTGGTTCAAACATCTATTTTAATTCCCACATATAATAATCCTTTATCATTAAAAAGGGCAGTAGACAGTTGTTTAACACAAAAATATCAGGATTTTGAAATTATTATTACTGATGATTCTACCAATGATGAATCAGAAAAAATGTATCATCAAATTTGGCAGAATTCAGAAAAGATAAAATATTTTCACAACAAAATTCCATTAGGTTCTCCTAAAAATTGGAATTTTGCAATATCAAAAGCTAGAGGTGAATATAAAAATCCTGCATCACGATGATTGGTTTGCTAATGAAGAAAGTTTAAAAAAACTTGTTGAAGTTCTTTATAATAATCCAAATGTCGATTTTGCATATTGTCAATCTGTTGATATTGATAAAAACAATAACCATAGGTATCATGATTTTGGAAATGAAACCAATTTGATAAAAAATGATATTTATATTTTAATTGCAAATAATTTCATTGGCGCACCGAGTACAACTATATACAGAAAAAATAGTCTGTTGTTTGATGAAAATTTAAAATGGCTTGTAGATATTGATTTTTATATCAGAATTTTACAAAACAATCCAAATTTTATATATATTCCTGAAATTTGTATTAATATTGGTATTTCTGATACACAAGTTACCAACAGTTGCTTGGGAAATCAAAAAGTAGAAATGTTTGAAAATCTGTATGTATATAAAAAATATAGAAAATATTTTAAACATAATAAATTAAAAAAGTTCAAATATTTGCTTAAAAAAACATCATTAAAATATTTGCTTGTGGATTTAATATCAATTAGTACGCAGGGCGGACAAAGCGAAAGCGTGTCCGCCGTTAATAAATAGGTGTACAAGTTTGCGTTTTGCACACTTTACATGATACATTTTAACTGCAGCGGGGGCAATTTTTAATTTACAACCTATGTCTCAAGACAGAATTAGAACCTTGACAGGTTATAAAAAGCATATTCCCTTCAACATGAAGTCCATAAGGTTTATCTACTCTGCCTACCAACACAGATGCTGCCCCTTGCGGTGTTATTTTGACAACATTATTCGCAGTATAATTTGAAACATAAATATTACCTGCACCGTCTGTTGCCAAACTTATCGGACCGCTTATCATATCGCTTTTTATAAAGATTTGTCGCTTATTGTCCGGTGTTATTTTATATATTACATTATCTGAAAATCCTGCAACATACAGGTTTCCGTTATTATCAGTAGTTACCCCTGTCGGACTCGGAACATTATCGTACACACCTGAATATTGAGCTATTTTAGATGGCGCATTCTCAGACTTTTGAGGCGGTAATTTTACCGCAAGTTTGCATGCCTCTGCGAGTTCCTGTCCTCTTTGATAATATTGGCTTGACTGCGGTATAAGTTTTATGTATTCTTCTGCCTTTGCATAATCTTCTATTTTTGAACTCATCAATGCGAGCTTATAGATAACTTCATAATCATTAGGATTTCTTACATAAACCTGTTTATAAACATTTGATGCTTCTGCATACTGTTTTAAATATTCAAGAACTGTTCCCAAATTATAATACGCATCTATATAATCAGGATAAGCACGAACTGCTGAACGAAAAGATTCGATTGCTCTTTCATACATTCCGAGTTTATAAAAATCTATACCTTGATTATAATCAAGTTTTGCCTCAACAGGAATCTCTGCACCATGAGCAGACAAACATAACAATAACATTAAGACTGCAGCTATTCTCTTTAACATAAATGTATTATACCATACTTTTTAATTTTAGAGTAAAATTGTTAACATGAAGCAAAAAGTTATTGCGGTAGTTGGTCCTACTGCAAGCGGAAAAACAGCATTAGCAATCAAACTGGCTCATCAAAAAAACGGTGAGATTATATCTGCGGATTCAAGACTTGTATATAAAGGTTTTGATATAGCTTCCGCAAAGCCTACACTTGATGAAAGAGAAGGAATTCCTCATCATCTTATTGATATTGTTGAACCTGAATTTGATTACACAGCAGGCGACTACGCTCGTGATGCAAAAAAAGCTGTCGAAGACGTTTTATCAAGAGGGAAATTACCGATTATCACAGGAGGGACAGGACTATATTTCAGAGTTCTTTTGGAACACTACGACCTTCCACAAGTTGAAACAAATTATGATTTAAGAAAAGATCTCGAACAAAAAACAAAAGAAGAATTAATTGAAGAAATAAATTATCTTGATAAAAATGCATATAATAATCTGACACCTGATAATAGCAAAAGAAGACTTATAAGAATAATAGAACTTATTAAAACTCTTGATAAGCCTTTGTCGGAAATCGAAAAGCAAAAAGAGCCTGAATATGATGTTGAGTGGATTATGCCGGAACTTCCGTCAAGAGAATGGCTGTATGAGAGAATCAACAAGCGTGTTGACTTAATGCTTGAACAGGGAATAATTGAAGAAACAAAAAA
Organism: uncultured bacterium; assembly: GCA_902798645.1. Classification (GTDB taxonomy): domain Bacteria; phylum Cyanobacteriota; class Vampirovibrionia; order Gastranaerophilales; family Gastranaerophilaceae; genus CAG-196. The sequence continues at coordinate 1,849 of CADBXV010000060.1, read as the reverse complement.
CTTGCTGGTAAAACACGGAAGAATAAAAAACTTCACAGAAACAATCGGATACAAAGAAATACTTACTTACCTCGACGGTATGTGGAGATTAGAAGAAGCTGTGGAAAAACTTAAACAACACACAAGAAATTACGCAAAACGACAACTCACATGGTTTAGAAAAAATCCTTACTTAAAAGTTGACATATAATATAACTTATTAACAGATGAATACCTTATCTGTATTTATTTTTGTATTTTTCTTATTCTGATTTAGTTATTTTCAATATAAATGGCGGACATGTTTTTCAACATTATCCGCCAAAATTTTTAATAAATCATCCTGAATAAAATGTTTGATTTTAATGTTTAGCCGATTCTACCCGGAACAACGACACCGCCTTTAAGATTCTTTTTATAGAATTCTACATGCGGTTGAAGTACGCTGTCTAAAACTTCCGGAAGTTCTTTGTTTTGCATAATTGCTTCAACAATTTCCTGATAACAAGTAGCAAATGCTCTCAATTGAGTTACTGCACCTGCAGCTTCAGGTGTTAAACCTAGTTTTGAAGTTTCAACTGTTTCCATAAAGAATGCACCTGTAACTTCATAAGATTTGCTTAATGCTCCGATATAAGCTTCTGCATTTGATTTACAAACACCATTATCAGAAGGAACTGTAAGAGCAAAAACGAGTTTATTTGCAGGATTAAAATGAGCCTCTGCCGAGTGGTGCATAGCATCCGGAACTTTTGCTATTTGTTTCAATGTATCTTTTTGAGATTCATTTTGCATTTGAGCATGCCAGTAAACCGTATTTTCAAACATTGAACCCATATATTGATGAACAGATGCTTTAATACCGTTCATTTTTGCATCAGCCCAGAAAATACCTTCTTTTAAAGCATCATTTAGTTCTAAATCAGCAGTTAAAGAAAGTGATGAAATCTCTTGAGCGCTTCTTAGCATTGTTGCCATATCATCTTTTGATAAACCTGCAAATGCTAATGTGAATAAAGCATGGTCATCAAAAGCAGAAAAACGACCGCCGACATCATCATGAATAAATAAATCGCCTAACCAGCCTTGTTCAATAGATGTTCTTCTTAGTTCACTCTTTTCTGCGTTCTTATCGGTTACTGCAATAAAGTGTTTAGCAGTAGCTTTATCCGCTTCACTTTCCGATAAACCTTTTTTAATATATGCATCTTTAACAAGTTTTTGTATTCTTAAGAAACCGTCTTTTGTTTCAAATGTAGAACCTGATTTTGATGCAATTAAGTAGTTTGAAGAAAGAACATCACCTAATTTTGATAAATATCTTTCCCAGCTTATTGAATCAACATCTGAATAGAATAAAACAGTTTCACCGCAAAGATTTAATCCGTTAATTCCTAACATGTGTTCAACAGTATGTTTTGAACCGCCAATACCCATTACGGATAATTTTGATGCACCTGAGTTTGATTTAAGAGATGATACCATAGAATAAATATCATCCAATCTTGTTAATTGGTGATTCGGTAAATCAACCCAATTAAGGAATTTACCTTCTTTATTAGCTCTTTTTGAGAACTCTTTTACAAACTCAGATGTTTTTGATTCATACTTAGAAAAATCAACACCTGAAAAAATTGTTTTTAGTGATGAACTTTTTGTTAACATATTTATCTCTCCTTTACTGATTTTATTTTATCTTAAAAATTGAGTGCCGCAAGCACCGCCATAAAACTATGATTCGCGTTCTTCTTCTCGTTTTGATTTGTAGCTGTATGCTGCATATATTATTACACCTATAATAAGCCATACAATAAAATACAGAGCAGAAGTAGCTTTTGCACTGAATTTACAATACATTAGCGCTAAACAA
>CADBXV010000059.1:8852-20516 GCA_902798645.1 uncultured bacterium | reverse complement strand
TATAAAGGTGGTGAAAATATAAATGGCAGAAGTTAAAGTTGGCGAAAACGAAAGTATTGAAAGCGCTTTAAGAAGATTCAAAAAGAAAATTCAAAAAGCAGGTATCTTATCAGAAGTTAAAAAACGTGAAAGATATGAAAAGCCAAGCGTAAAGAGAAAACGCAAATCAGAAGCAGCTCGTAAACGTAAGGTTTAAAGATATTAAAAAAAGACGGTCATAACTGACCGTCTTTTTTTGTCTCAATGTATTCATTGATTATACTAATTCCATTGTATATTGAGCGCTTCTTTGGGCAATCTCAACCAAGCTTTTTGATACAGCAAGCATAGAGATTTCTGAATCAAGTTTGTTAACGCAAGAACCGCATCCGATAGCGGAAGCACCTGCTGCAAAAGCTAAAGAAGCAGTTGTAGGATTGATGCCTGTTGCAGTCATAATAGGTAATTCTATATTTCTTGAAAGTTCAATCGTATTAGAGATTGTTAATTCAGCTCTTTCGATTAAACCTCTAACACCGTTAGATGGTGATTCGTTTGAGAAGTGCCCTTCTGTTTGAATAAGGTCTATTCCTAATTCTTCCAAATCTCTTGCTAATTCAATTTGTTCAGAGATTTCCAATTCTCCAGGAATAGTTACACAGAAGAATGTACCTTCAATAAGTTCTTTTGTTCTTTTCGCAAGGTTAAGAACTTGAGATGATGAGAAAGAAATTCCTTTCTTATAAAGTGCATCAAAATTTCCTAACTCAACTGCATCTGCACCTAAAGCTACAGCGTGAGCAAGTTCTTCAGGATCAACAGAAGAAACAAATATAGGGAGATCTGTTAAATTTCTTACCATAGCTATGATATCAGGATCTGCACAAATATCAACTGCGCTGGCACCTGAATTTGATGCAGCTAAAACAACTTTTTTTACTTTTTCAGCATCAAAATTATCAATACCTGCAATAATTTTTACTGCTCTTTTTTCATCCAAAGCTCTTTTAAAACTTTCAATTCTTGACATAATTTTCTCCTTTTTGTGTCGATTGTATTTACTATTTTCAACTTTAAAGAAAATTATACATTAAAATTTAACTGCTTGCAATATTTACCGAACAAGCAGAGTTAAATAGAGGGTTACTAATTTTTATCTATATGTGATATTAAATTAACGGAGGCAATATGTTTAAGTATTTTTATCTAATAATTTGTATTTTATTATCAGACTCAGTGTTTGCATTTGAGTTTAAACATAACTATGTAACAAGTATTTACGAAAAAATCAATCCGGCAATTGTTTCTGTTGACACTCACTTATCAGACGGCCTGTCTTCCGGAACGGGTTGTATTATTGATAAAAACGGAACAATTTTAACGAGTGCGCATATTTTGGAAAATGGCAGTGATATTATTGTTACCATGAGTAATGGTGAAGATTATAAAGCAAAAATTTTAAAAAAATTTGGTGAAAAAAATGATATTGCACTATTAAAAATAACTGTTCCGTATGATTTAAAAATTGTTAAATTAGGTGATTCGGAAAAAATTAAAGTAGGAGATTCCGTTCTTGCTATTGGCAATCCATTTGGTTTTAATGGGACACTGACGCAAGGAATAATATCCCGTATAGATTATTCAAAAAACAGAATTCAAACAGATGCAGCAATTAATCCAGGTTCATCAGGAGGTCCGCTTTTAAATACTCATGGCGAAATTATCGGTATAAATCAGGCAATTTATAATCCGGATAATAATATATCAAATATCGGTATCGGTTTTGCAACACCGGTAAATTTAATAAAAGAATGTCTAAAAGAACAATAAATTTTCTTATTATTATTGATTTACCCTTCAAAATTGTTATAATAGAGTTATGGACGGATTTAATGTTGGAAAAATACTTTCAGGGCTTATGAATCCTGAATTGTATTTAAGAAAAATTAAACAAGACGGAATAAATCAAGGAGAACAAACATTTAATTCCGCATTTTCGCAGGCTCGCCCTAATACTGCGCCTCAAAACCCGATTAATAGCATGATACTAAATAATCAGCTGCCTATGAATCAATTGGCAAGTATGGATAGATCAATATATGTTAAAAATTTACTGGGCTTACCCCAAACGCTGGGCGCTATTTTAATGTCCGCTCAAAATTCAAATCCGCTTCCTGCAAACACATTGCTTACAAACAATATTAACGAAGAAGTATTAAAAAATCAAAAAGTTCTTTCTCAAATTTTTAATGAAACAGAGGAGATCCCTCTTGATAAAATTCAAGCCCAATTACAGCAAAACATCCAGCAAACAGCTGTTCAAAAAGATGCAGTTGCTTTAATGTTCAGCGGAATGATTCACCTGCCTGCAATATCTGAGATGATTTTAAAAAACAGTAAACAAGCAGTAGCTAATTTAATATTGTCAATGGCATCAGCATCAAAAAACGGAATGACCAATGAACAAATACGTGAAACTCTGAGCGTAATAAATTCTTGTGTTGCAATGGCTGAATCAGGGAACCCTGCACAAACACTAAAAAGTTTAATGCTTCTCTACCTTCCTTGGCTTCCGCTTAATGAAGGTGTAGGATTTGATTTGGAAGTAGAAACTGATAACGGCGAATCAGAATCAAACGATTCAAGACTAACAGTGTTAATACAGACCAGAAATTATGGAAATGTAAAAGGTATATTTACACTTACAACATCTAATTCCGTAGATATTTTAATTACATGCTCCGAGAACTTTCCAAAGACATTACTTCAAAAAAGTTTGATGGAAGAAAGTTCCGCACACGCAATGTCAACGACTATTGATGTAGAAGCTGTTGAACCAAAAAATTTAACTGCCGCCGAAAAGCCTGAAGCAAAAGTTAATCTTTCTGCAACAAATGAACTGAATCCGTATCTTTTATTAATCGCTCATGCTTTTATAAGAAATACTATATATTTAGACTCAAATGCTATTATAGAAGAACCTTTTAATCACGACTAGCAGAGCTGGCAGGAATCTTGTTTCCGAGTTGGTGAGCAAGTATTAGTGCTTTTTCTGCAAATAATATTGGTATCTTAGACAGATTGCCGTCTATTGATACGGTAGAATTTTTATATAACAAATCCGCCGAAACCCCTTCTGACGCAAGATCTTCAAGCGTAGTTTGAAATTTGCTAAATAAATAATCTATGTTAAGAGATTTTATAATATTTTCATTTGAGACAGGAACAATTCCCCAATTTATAATTCCGCCTCTTGCAAGGAAGTTATTCACTGAATCCGCTATTATGTTCAGGTTATTTGGATTATTATACGCTCCAAATGATATTATATTCACATAATTTGCATCTAAAACAAGCTGCCAGTTACATTTTTCGAAAGACTGTACACCAATAACAGCACCGGCTTTTTTTAGTTTTGAAAATATTTTTGCAAATAATGAAGATATTGAGTCATTTGTGATACTTTCATTAGTACGTTTGAGTGTTCCGAATTTATATAAAAGATTTTCATTAAACATAATTATCGGTTTTGTTTCAGGAGAAATTGATTTTATTTTATAAATATACCAAAGTGCTTTTATAGTTATTAATTGAATAATAAATTTTCTGTAATTTCTATCTGTTAAAAGTAAACCGGCATTTCTGTTAAATACGGAATTTGCAAAAGTAAAAGGTCCAAACAAATGCAATACCGTGTATTTAGGCTTAAATTTTTCCAGCATAGCTTCATAAATTTGCATATACGGAGCATCGTTTACAAAGTCATCAAAGTCTGATAAAGTTTCACAATTATAAATTTTGTCCAATTTCATCAGAGTAAGGACAAATTTGTCATTTTCAGCATCAGGCAGAAGAATTTTTCCGTCTTTAATTTTAATGCAATCTATGCCGTTAAAAGTTCTGTTAAATATGTTATCGTTAGCATCAATTAACGGAAGTTCCGGAAGAAAAGGTAAATTTTCGTATAATCTTAACATCATACGTTTGCATAATTGTATATCATCATATGGCAAATCGCCAACCGGTAAATTCTTAAAATTTAAATCCATAAACTCTCCCGTTTAAAACAAAAGGCGCGCCATGTTTTAAACCGGCACACCTTTTAAAATTATCATATTTTTATAAGTTATGCTTCAGCTTCTTCTGTTACTTCTTCTTCAATTTTTTCCTTAACTACTTCAGAAGCAGTAACAACAACTTTCAATTCAGTTTTAACTTTTGAAGTTAATTTGATAAGCATTGTATATTCACCAATCTTATTAATAGGTGAGTTAAGTGATACTGTCTTTCTATCAACTTCAATACCTGATTTTTCTTTAAGTTCTTCGCACAATTTTTTAGTTGTAATTGTACCGAATAATTTTCCGCTTTCACCTGCTTTAGCTGAAAGTTCAATAGAGCCTAATTTTTCTATTTGTTCAGCTTTTGCTAAAGCTTCTTGGTGTAATTTTTCTTGTTTTGCTTTTAATCTTGCCAAGTTTTGTTCTCTGTTTTTCAAAGCACCTTCAGTAGCTGCTTCAGCGTAATTTTTTGGTATCAAATAATTTCTTGCGTAACCGTCTTTAACATTTACTAAATCACCGGCTTCGCCAATGTTTTGAACTTCTTTTTTTAATATTACTTGCATTGTCCGTTTTCTCCTTTTACTATTATTTGGCTAGTATACACTTATAATAATTAAAACATAAATAAATGTCGAGGGGGTAAATAATAAATGTGTATTATAATGTAAATTTTTGTAATATTTAAGCAAATTTTACTAAAAATTTGTTTTATAAATAATAGGTGTAGAAAAATGTCATATATGTATTATAACGGTCAAGAATATAAAACAAGGCCTCTGAGGAATAGTCTTGAAGGATATTTTGTGGCTTCACTTGCTTCTGCTGCAATATTATCACCACTACCATACATAGGTAGAAGTTTTCAAAAACAATTAAGTAAAGAAATACATAATAATCACTTATTTAAAGACGGTTTTAAAAAGGCATTGGAAATATCAGGTTTAAAAGAAAAAGGACTTAAATTAGTCGAAGCACAAAATGAAAAAGTTTCGATGGATTTGAAGTTAGGATACAATGCTGCATATGATCCTGTTAATAATAAAATTATAATCAATACAGATAAAATATCTGCGGCAGGGTTTCACGAGTTGGGACATGCTATGAATGAACTTAAAAGTAAGTTCGGAAGTAAATATTTAGCAATGTTAACTTTTCCGGGATATTTAGTAGCCGGTTTAATGGAATACTTTGCAATTTTTTCAAGAAAAAAGCCTGAAGGAGCCCCAAGAAGTCCGGTTGATTATATAGAAGATAATTGCGGTAAAATTGCTTTTTTAGCTATGATGCCTACTGTTATAGAAGAAGCTGTTGCAAGTTATAGAGGAATTAATCTTGCAAAAAAGGCAGGCATATCTGATTCTCTATTGAAAAGCATGAAAAAAATATATTTTAAAGCTCATGCAACATACAGCGGAAAAGCCGTTTTAGGCGGACTTGCCGTATATGCTTCAAGAAAGATAATGGACGCATTTACAAGACCAAAGCCTGTTGAAGAATCACAATTCTTCGGTTGGTATTAATTTTTGAACTTCTTTGTTGTTATTATCCCACTTAATTATCTCTGTACGGTTACCGTCTTTGTAGTCTGAAGTGTAAACATTTTTAACTTTTAAGTCTGATGTATAAACCGTTTCTTTCGTTTTTTGTCCGGCTGTGTAGTCGCTAAATATTGAACCGCTTTCATCAGGTTTGTCGGAATTGTAATAAGTAAATCTCTTTAAATCCTCTCCTTCAAAAGTTGCAGAGACGTTCATCCTTGTCTTGCCGTGTGAGTCATATAAAAGATGCTCAACTCTTAAATTTGTACCGTCTTGTAATGTTTCTTTTCTGAGTGAAATCGGGTTGCCGTTTGAGTCTTTCATCTCATATTTTATAGGATTTTCAGAGTCATAATTCCATACTTCTACAAATTCCATATCACCGTCTTTATTGTATTTAGTGTGTCTTGTAGGTTGTTTTGTCTCAAAATCATATTCCCAAATATCGTTATCAGAATCTTTTATTTTATCATTGTAGCCAAGTGTTGTTTCAGTTTGCTGTCCGTTAGTTAATGAAATTTCAGTAAATTCAACATTGTGTCTTAGATTTTCCGGATTATTCGTAATTATAAGGACTTTATTATTATGTTTTTGAATCATGTATATGTTATTTGTTGAAATTATTTGTGAAACTAAATTCTGTATGTTTTCGGGTAAATTGGCCACTTCGGATATTGCTGATAAAGGCAAAGTTGAAGAAGGAATTTCATTATACAAATTCGTTTTTTTTACAAAACTTTCTTCTTTTTGTAAAAAGGATTTTTTTTCATTACGAGTCAAATTGATATTCTTGTTCTCAATTTTATTACTTTTAGGATTATTTTCTGTTTTGTTAACTTCGTGTTTTACTTTTGTGTTGTTATTATCAGTTTGCGGATTGTCTTTTTTATTTAATAACGTAAAAGTGCAAAAACCTGCTGTACATATAATAGCAAGCAAAACTAAAAACTTTTTCATACTCACCTTCCCACTTTAATATACTTAATATTATAATCATTATTTCACTTTTTATCAATCTTTTGTGCTAAAATTTTTTTATGGATATTATAGAAAAATTAAGGGGGAAAATAGTGGTTTCTGTGCAGGCGATGCCTGATGAACCATTATATAAAGAAGAATGCATGTATGCAATGATGGCATCAGTTTGTAACGGAGGAGCCGGCGCATTGCGTGTAGCCGGTGCAAGAGATGTTAAAAATGCAAAATCTTTTAATATTCCTGTCATCGGACTTACTAAGCCGAATAAACTTCCTGATAATTGGAAAGAGGTTGTTTACATTACGCCCACATTAACAGAAGTTAGTGAGTTAATTGATGCAGGAGCTGATTTAATAGCATTTGACGGCACGTTAAGAAAACGCCCAAACGGTTGTTCTCTAAACGATATTATTGAAAAAATTCATTCGGCAAACAGGCTTGCTATGGCGGATATATCTACATTAGAAGAAGGAATTGCGTGTGCGGATATGGGCGCAGATATTATTTCAACCACACTTGCAGGATATACGTCAGAGTCTGAATCCCAATTAGAAACACCTGATTTTGAGCTGCTTTCAAAGCTTGTTAAGTCTATTCGTAAACCGATTATACTTGAAGGCAGAATTTGGGAAACTTGTGAAGTAGAAAAAGCTTTCAATCTTGGTGCCCACTGTGTTGTTATCGGGTCAGCAATAACCAGACCTCAGTTGATAACAAAACGATTTGTAAATTATAATAAATAGGATTTAAATATGAGAAAAGCTTTAGCATTTGATATAGGCGGAACAAAAATATACAGCACTGTTATTGATGAGACAGGAAGTATTGTTGCTAATATAGATAAATTTTCAACACCTAAAACAATTGATGGAATTAAAAAAATTTTAAAAGACCAAATTCTAAAATACGAAAATGATGTTGATGTTATAGCAATAGCAACAGCCGGGGCAGTTAATAATGCAAACACAGCTGTGATAGGCTCTACCGGAAATCTCGTTAAAGGATATAATACAGTTGACTTCCAAAGTTTGAGTTCAAAAAAAGTTTTTCTTGAAAATGATGCCAATTCTGCCGCTTGGGCAGAGTATAAAGTCGGTGCATCAAGGGGAGCATCTGTTTCTGTAATGCTGACACTTGGCACAGGGGTTGGAGGCGGAATAATTATTAATGATAAACTTTTAAAAGGTAAATCCGGCGCAGCCGGTGAGATGCATTTTAAAATGTATTCCGATAAACGCAGAAAATGTACTTGCGGAAGCTGGGATTGTTTTGAAATATATGCATCAGGTACTGCACTAAAACTTGATGCCGATGAAATGTTAAACGATAAAACTGTTACAACTTATGATGTAATAGACGGTGTTAAGCAAGGTAACAAAACCATGATTTCTATATTGAATAAATGGCAAAATGATATTATTATAGGTATCAAAGGATTGGTGAATATATTTGATCCGGATTGTGTGGTTTTATCAGGATCAATGGCTCAATTTACCGATGTAAAAATAATTGAGCAAGAAGTTAATTCGGATATTGTCACAACACCTACATCAGTAAGGTTGGCAACTGCAGGAAATTATTCAGGAATGATAGGTGTATCACTTCTGGCATTAGCATAAGGATTATAAATGGGCAAAGCAAAAAGAAGAAGTTTGAATAACGGTATTAATGCGAAATTTCCTTACATGACAAGGGAATCTGCTTTAAATTCTGTTATAGAAAATATAGAACATAAATCAGAAGTTATTGATACTATTACATTGTTTGGATTTACTGCAGAAGAAATGCTAGAAGCAGGAGCTGCTTATGAAGATGTATTGGCTTTTGGCGGATTGGTAAAGTAGATTTTCACTTACAGACCTCCTCTATCCTGTGGAGAATAAAGCGTAAGCGATATTTATAATGCGAGCAAGGAAAAACAGAGTTAGAGAAAGTGTTTGTCTTGCAAGGGAAAAAGAGTTGAAAATTTTTGTTTGATAAGATGCTATCTTGATAGAGATATACTTGTCACACCAACATTTCTGGCGCTGTCCATTAACCGTACAACAGCACCATGTTCTGCATCATCATCAACTTGAATTAACAATCCGTCAGGATAATCTTTAAGACTGTCCGATACTGTTTTTTCTAAATCAGCTGCTGCTATTTCTACATCATTAAAAAAGTATTTATTATCATGCGTTACAGTAAAATTCATAATCTTACTATCTTTTACAATATCCTCTTGATTAACAATCTCTGGTACAGCCAAATTTAATCCCTGTTGGTCAAGCATAGGTGCTATAACCATCATTATTATCAGCAGTACTAAAAATATATCTGTTAAAGGTGTAATATTTATTTCATTAAAACTGTCACGCATTTTATTTATTTCCTTGCTCTTTTCTATTCCCAATTTTCGTAACCGTCTTGAGGGATTGCTGTTGAAGCTCCGTCTAATGTATTGCTTGTTGATGAATTACTATCTTCAATTACTTGCTCAAGTTCTCTCTGTTCTTTTTTATTAAGAGGTTCACCTGCGACAATCAGCTTTTTGTAATGAGCATCTTGAGCGGCATCCATTATCTCCATTATTATAGAACTTTTGACTTTTTCATCAGCTTTTACAACAACTTCGGCTTTTTCATCATCAAATTTTAGTCGTTCGAGTTCTCCTGTTAATGAACTCATTGATATTTTATTTCCGTCAACGTATATCGTACCATCTTTTGTAACAGCAACAGTCACTTTTCCTTGCTCAATAGAAGTTCCGCTGTTAACTTCTGGTATGGAAATAGAATTATCCATTGTCTGAAATGTAGGTGCCACGACCATCATAATTATCAGAAGCACCAAAAAGATGTCTGTTAGCGGTGTAATATTAATATCTGTAAATAATGCTTTTTTACCTGATTTTATTGCCATTTTTATTCCTCTCCCTCTTCATATAAAGAGGTTGGGGTGATTTGTTAGCCAGCCCCAGATTTTAGGTATCCTATAACGCTACTGTTGAAGATGATGATTTAACTTTTACTTCTTCTTCGGAATCTACAAAACTTAAGAAAAGTAATTTTATTAATTGGAAGTCATCTTCGAATCTCTTAACCGTTGATTGGAAAGTGTTGTAACAAATTACCGCAACAATTGCAACACCAAGACCAAAAGCTGTAGCTATCAAAGCTGAACCGATACCCATTGCTACTGCAGCAGATTGATTGCCTTGTGAAGCTAAATCTTGGAATGTATAAAGAATTCTTACAACTGTTCCGAACAACCCTAAGAACGGTGCTACACCACCTATTGTACCTAAGATTGTCAGTCTGTGTTCAAGTTTTCTTGTTGCTAGAGCTGAAGCGATATCAAATGAACGTGAAAAACCTTTCTTTTGTTCGGAAAGGATTCTGACAGCTTCCTCTGTTACTTCGCCAATAATGCCACCGCATTGAACAGCAAGATTTTGTGCGCCCATTAAATTATTTCTTGTAAGCTCTTTTTGTAATCTCGGTATAAATTCGATTACGTTTCTTTTGTTTGCTTTGTAAAATGCAGCTCTGTCAATAGCTACCATAACTGTTAAAATTGAGCAGATTAAAATCGGTAAAAGTACCGGCCAATCCAGTTGAATTGAGTGTAATAGTAATTCCATAATTTATTCCCCTTTGTTAATTTATTTTTCTTATTAATTATTTTGATATTGTTCTTCTTTGCATGCTAAAGTCCAAATCCAGCACAGCGCTATTCCCAGGAAATTCTTTGGGGAGCGGTGAATATGTTGTTTTCTTAGCTGCTTCAATAAGTGAATTGTTAAATCCTTCATCTTTAGAAGGTATTGATAAATGACAATCAACTAATTTTCCCTCTCTGTTTACGGTAAGACTTATAGTCGCAGTATTTTCAAATGAAGATGTAGGCGGATACCAATTCATTTTTATTCTTTTTCTTGTTAATCTTACATACTGTTCCATATCTAAGTTTTTATCAGAAGTTTGTTGATAATTACTGTTTGTATTATCTGATGCAAAACATGTACTTTGAGTGTACAAACCACATATTGCAAATGCAGCTATAATAGCGATTATTACCGAACATTTAAAATTTTTCATATTTATTTTCCTCTTATATTAATTAGTACCTTGATGCATTAAATACATTGTAATCAAACGTAAATTGTATATCAATGCTTTGTCCTTTAAAATCTGCAGGAAGCGGTCTAAACGGAGCAGTTAATTCAACTGCTTTCAGAGCTGCCTGATCTGCGGTTGGAAGTCCTGAAGACTTATTAACTCTGCAAGAAAGCAGTCTTCCGTCTTTTGCAATCTTAAATAATAAGACTACACGTTTTGACTCATTTCCTTTCGGAGGATCCCAATTCATTTTAATTCTTCTTTGGAGTTCTCTCATATAAGGTCCAAAATCCGGTTCTCTCAGAGCATCTATGCCGGGAGCACCTCCTCCGCCTCCGGGATTACCTATATTACCGGTTCCTCCTCCACCTGAGCCAGTGCGTCCGAGATGGCTACCACCGCCTGCTCCGGGTGATAATGACGGTGCCGGTGCACCGGTTCTGCTACCTGAAGCTGAGCCTGTACCTGTCCCTCCTTTTGTTCCTCCTACAGGTGCTGAAGTTCCGCCGATAGGACCGGTCGCAAGTGATTTTCCGACAGGAGCATTTGTTGGTTTAGGAATTGCAAACGGTGTTGAAGGCTTTGCTACAGGAGCCGGTGATGAAGTCGGTTTTGCACTCGGTCTTGCAGTAGGCGGTGCCGGTTTTGCAGGAGACGGTTTGCTTACTGCTGTAGGCTGAGGCGACTTCACAGGTGTTTGCTGTGCTTTTGCTTTTTGTTGCATTGCTTTTTGCTGTGCAGCTTGTTGTTGTTTTTTTATTAATTTATTGGCACTGCTTGCGGCAGCAGAAGGCTTTGATGCTTTTTTAGGCGCAGGTGACGGCATTGAAACTTTTTTTGTCGGATCATTGATTCCGCCAGTCCTTGAGTTAATGTGCGCTCTGTATTTTGTATTTTTATTTTTTGGCATGGCTTCTTTATCAACCAATACAAATTCAATGTCTTTTTTCAGCTTTGCATCAGGTTTTTTGAAGGTAAACAAATGAATACCCATTAATGCCA
>CADBXV010000059.1:0-8842 GCA_902798645.1 uncultured bacterium | reverse complement strand
AGTACTACACCGGGGTGAAGTGCTGTTGATATTGCCAGTGATTTTTGTATCGGAATAACTTCTGGTGCTGTTGTTGCAATTTTCGGAAGTCTATATCCTTTTAAATTTTTGTCATCTTCTTCGTTTAAAAAATTATTTCTTTCTAATAACGACACTTTTATATCTCTCTAATCTGTACCCAAATAAGAATATCTTTATTATAATATAAAATAAATTATCCGTATTACTAATTTTATAAATATAATTAATATTTTTTAATTTTCAAAACTGTAGTTAGAAGCCGATACTGTAACAGGTTGTGAGAAGTATAGCTCTACGTTTGCATTTGCAGGAATTTCTACGTCATTTCCTTTATCTATAACTGACTTAACAAGTCCGCCTCCGGCACCTACTGCGGTACCCAAAGCAGCTCCTCTGCCGATACTTCCTCCTGCTAATGCTCCGAATACTAAACCTGATAATGCTCCTGCAGCTGAGCCAACCGCTAAATCTTTTGTATATTCTTTGGCAACATCTACATTTGTTCCGCCGACAAGTACACCGGAATTGTCATCTGTCTTTATTACAGCAGTGATTGGTATTTGAGTTCCCATTGGTGTAGTTATTTGCGTAAATCTTATAGCTAACTTACCGTTAATGCTGCCATGCTTAGCTGCTGTTGCCGCTGTAACCGTTCCTGTAACTGAGCTGCCGGCCGGTGCAACTAATTTATCCCCATAATAGTAATCTTTATTTAAAACCATATATACAGGTTGTCCGATTGTTGCATCTGCTGATGATAAACCGGAAGTTAGTGTGGCAGGCATAGTACTTCCTGCCGGAACTGTTATAACACTGCCTCTTAAAGGCTGGTTATTGTACGTTACAGGTTGTTGATAATTATAATTATTCTGCGGTGCTTGAACTTGCGTTGAAGTATAATTAAAATTTGTTCCTGCCAGAACTGAATTCATTGAAATAACAGAAAGCAGAAGTCCTGTTGCTAAAAGTTTATTGTAATTCATAAAAGTCTCCTCTATCAATATTTTATTAACTATTTACAGTTTTGTCAATTTGTAACCCACGCTATTTGTTATAACGAGCTATTTTGAAAAAAGTTCAATTTAATCAATAACTGTATGTGTAAGGTGTATCGGTTCAATCGGAACAACTATCAAATTAGCCCCTGAAGATATGGTAACATGTTCTCCCATTCTTCTTTGTTTCCCGGGAACGTATTGAGTGACGCTATATGCCCTAAACATTACCCACCTCGGATAGTGCGGTTTTTTTATATAATCCGCAGGTGGTGTAAGTTCTCCTCCTATAATGTTGTTGTTTGATGTATATATGTATGCTTTTATCGGGACTTCATATCCGTCTGTCAGGTACATTTTATTAACAAAAACTCTCATTGCAGCATTTGTGCCTATTATAGGTTCATTTTTTTTATCAATATATCCAACTAGCTTAGTACCTTCAGGTATAATATTTTTATTATATAAGTATATATCTGATGTGGTTTTAAAACTTACTGTATCGCCTTCTTCACAATATGCGGTTGAGAATTCCTGCAAAGAAATTACCGGAATGTTTGAACCTGCAGGAATATCAAATTCATCATAATCCCTAAGCTGTGCTTCCGAAGCAAAACACATGCTTGTGCTAATCAGTAATATAAATGTAATAAGTAATCTCATAATCTTAATTATAATTATAATGTTTTAAATTTCAAATATCCAGCCTGCAGGAGCTTCTATTTCACCTTTTTGAATGCCTGTTAAAGTACTGTATAATTTTTGTGTAATCTCACCGGCATTTTCCATTCCTGACGGAAATATTATTTCATTACCATGATCAACAATTTTCCCAACCGGAGAAAGGACTGCCGCAGTTCCGCATAATGCAGATTCTTTAAAGTCTTTTAATTCTTCTATATGAATTTCCCTTTCAGTTGCTTTCAAACCGAGATAATGTTCTGCAACGTACATTAGTGAACGGCGTGTAATTGAAGAAAGAATGGTAGATGATTTTGGTGTTATAACCTCATTATCTTTTGTTACAAATATTATATTGGCTCCGCCTGTTTCTTCCACTTTTGTTCTTGTTTTTGAATCCAGATACAAATTCTCGTTGTATCCTTGATTATGAGCATCAACTATTGCGTGTAAACTCATTGCATAATTTAGTCCGACTTTAACGTGTCCCGTCCCTAAAGGAGCTGCTCTGTCAAAATCAGGAACTCTTAGCGTAATCGGTTTAATTCCTCCTTTAAAATACGGTCCGACCGGAGAAACAATAATTCTGAATTGATATTCGTCAGCAGGCTTTACCCCCATTACAGGATTTGTACCAAACATGTACGGACGAATATAAAGCGATGCACCTGAGCGATACGGAGGCACCCAATCAATATTAGCTCTTACCACTTGTTTTACGGCATCCAAAAATCTTTCTTCCGGGAATGGAGGCATCTCTATTCTTAATGCTGATTCAACCATTCGTTTTGCGTTAAGGTCAGGTCTAAAACAAACAACTTTATTATCTTTTGTCCTGTATGCTTTTAAACCTTCAAAGCAAGTTTGAGCATATTGTAAAACGCATGCACATTCACTTATAACAACTTTATCATCCGTTGTAATCTCTCCGCTGCACCATTTGCCGTTTTTATAGTTTGAAACATATCTGTAATCGGTTTTTGAATATCCAAAACCTAATGCTCCCCAATCAATATTCTTTTCCATATTTTCTCCCTTCAATGATTTAATTATATCAAAAAAAGTCGGGTGTTGCCCGACTTTTTATAAAATATTAATATACTAAACTTAATTAATAATATCTCCATATTCTTCTGGATTATTTAATAAGTCATAGTTAATTTCATTTTCATTATCAGCTATAGCAGCGCAAACTACGGCATCAGAAGTTACATTCAATAAAGTTCTCATCATATCCGTAATTCTTTCTATTGTAAACAAGAACGCAAACCCAGCAACTAATTGTTCAGGGCTCAATCCTAATCCATTTAGAACTAAAGCAATTGTAATTAATCCGGCTCCCGGAATACCTGCACAAGTAGATGATGCAATAATAGCAAGTAACGCAATTTGAATAACCATAAACGGTGTTAAGACTACACCGTATGCTTGTGTTAGGAATATTACTGCCACTGTTTGCAGCATTGCAGTTCCGTCCATATTTAAAGTTGCCCCGAGAGGAAGCACAAAGCTTGAAACTTTATGCGAGATACCTCTTTTTTCACAGCATGCAATTGTTAAAGGCAATGTTGCAGATGAACTTGCCGTTCCAAATGCAACCATCATAGCTTCCGCAACTGCTGCATACAACATTAAAACAGGAACTTTTGAAAATACTCTTAAAAATAGCGGATAAACTACAAAAAATTGTATTGCAAATCCGATAGCTAAAACCCCGAGATATTTTGATATGCTTGCAAAAATATCAACACCGAATGAAGAGACTGCAACTGCTGTTAATGCAAATACACCCGGAGCCGCGAAACTCATTATCCAGTCAGTTATTTTCATTGTTGCAGCAAAAATTGATTCAAAGAAGCTTACAAAAGGTCTGTTAATCTCACCGACTTTTGCTAATGCAACGGAAAACATCAGAGCAAAAACAATAATCGGAACCATATCTCCACTTGCAATTGATGCTAAAGGATTTCTTGGAATAAATCCTAATATTATGTTTAAAAGATTGCCCCTCTGTGCTTCAATAGTCGAAGCAACTTGTGCTTGAATGTCTCCTGCAATATCAGCGTTAATATATTGTGCCGCACCTAACCCTGGGTGCATAATAAGAGCTAAAGCCGCACCTATTGATACAGCGGCAACTGTAATAATTCCGTAATAAAGCACCATTTTTGTTCCGAGCTTTCCTATTTGTTTGCTGTCACCTACACTCGTAATCCCTATTACTATTGCGGATATAACCAGCGGTATTACTACCATTTGAATTAATCTGATAAAGACTTGACCTACAAAAGTTAGTGTATTCATTAAAAGCGCATGCGGATGGTGGTGCATCCAAATCCCTACCAAAACACCAAGAACAAGTCCTGTAAATATATGCCAATTACGTTTTAAACCCAGTCCAAGTGCAATTAAAACTTGCATGTGAAATTTCATATATAATCCTCTCTTTTATATCTTTTAACCAAACTATTTTACAATTTTTAGCAGTAAATGTAAAGTCGGGGAAGGGTAAAAATCAAATGTGTTTATAGATGTTATTCCCTTTTGTACCTTTCTTTATTTTATCGCTTAATAAAAGTCAGTTATAGTTTTTTAAATGAAAAGTTATTGTCAGGTAGAACCTGACCTACAATTTTAGAAACTTCTAAGTATTACATGTTAAGTTTTATAAACCTGTTAATAAGGAATTCAGATGGTGCATTTTTTAGTAAAATCGGTGCCGGAGCAGGTTTTGATGTTGAAGCAAACTTTGACGGTAAAAATTCGTTAATTTATGGTGCAAATGGCAGCGCAGGAAATGCTGTAAGTGCTAATGCATACGTCGGCTATAAAAGAGCATTGGGTAACAATTCTAATTTAGTATTTACAGGTAATTTTTCTTATGACAAAAGTTTAACTAAAACTGACAGCTATAATGTTCATATTGATAATAATGCAACTGTAAACGGTAAAAACTATCAATTAGATTTGATAAATAAAAACGAGAGCTGGAAACCGGATAATATGCAATATGGCGGTAGAGTAGCATTTAATAAAGAAACGAAATGGGGCGGATATGAAGTCGGTGCAGAAGTCGGATATATGACAAACAGTTCTCCTGTTTTTCAAGAAGCAGGCGGTTCAAAAAGGACTTTAGACTTAACTGAAGGCAAAAAATATGATGTTGCTTCAGAATATGAATATGGCAGAGATAGAAAAGAAGGAATGTATGGTGCTATCAACGGAAAAATTCACGCAAATCTAAACAAAAGTAAATCATTGCAAATATTCGGAGAGGGTAATCTCGGAGCAAATGTTCGTAAAGTTGAAGTCGGTATAAGATACAACATATTCAAAAAATAAGTTTAACTAATAAAAAGCGTTTAATCAAATAATTTGATTAAACGCTTTTTATTATCTATGGAATTAAACATAAACCTTAGCTCTGTACGCCTGAGAAAAATGTTTCGTTGTATAATTCAGCATTTGTATTCTAAATCTGACTGTTTTTTACAAAATAATATGTTATAATTATCTATCAATGGTCACTCTATAATACTTTCACCTGCTATTTTTTCGCCTTTTATTATATATTTTGCGTTTTCACTCTTTAAAAGATGTCCGTCTACCAGAGAAAAAGATTCCAATGTTAAAGTATTAATTCCTCTAAAGTTGTTTTTATCAAGTCTTATTGAAACTGTATCCGTTAGCATCTTATTGTCATAGGGAGCTTTTTTGGAAAATACAACAAGATTTCCCTCAACTGCTCTTACTGTAATCTCTGCTTTTGCGCCTGTAAAAGGATTAGACAAAGTTATAATATCTCCGACTCTTGAAAGATTCCAAACATCAGCACTTTGCGGTTTAAATGTACCGTAGCTGTTACAGTCGTCTAATTTTGCTGTTACTCTCCAGCTTCCGTAAAATGCTTTTGGAATTTGATTAATACTTACCCCTGCTGACAAAGTATAATTATCATCTGCAAAAATAGGATTAAATGTAATCATTACAATAAATAATAAATTTATGATAAATTTTTTCATACTTTTATTATAATGATTTTTCAAGAAAAATCTATAAGTTATTAATTCTATTTAACTATAGGTTGTATTATTCTTAAGAGTGATTTTTGTCAAATTGCTTTATAAATCTTTACAATCGCATTGCTAAGCATGTTTTTTTATGATAGTATTAGGACATAAAGTGTAGATGAAACTGTATACAAATCAACTAATAATTTTATAAAAGTGTGTTACAAATAAAGGAGAAGAAAAATGAAAGTAATCTCTAAAGAAAACAAAACAGTGAAATCTGCTTTCAATGATGAGTTCGAAAACTATCTAAAAAAACAACAAGTTAAAACTACTTTCAACGGTTCTGAAGTAGAATCTTTTTCATGGTATAGAAAAGCTTTAGGTCTTGCTTAATCATTTTTACGGGACAGATTTGGGAAGAAAAAGTTTTTTAAATGGCGGAATTGCAAAGCAATTCCGCCATTTATTACTTGTTCTTTATTTTATGAATCAGCGTTTTCTATAGTAGTATTACCAACTTCATTACCAGCTACCATTAAAGCTATAGGTACTAATTTTTGTATATAATCTGTTAATTTAGTATTACTTATTTGCCTTGCTGCTACACAAATATCATCCAAGTGAGCTGAGAAATCAGTTACTTGAACAGGTCTGCCTTTACCTTGATTAAAGATTTTTTCATTTATTTTATTTGCAACAACATTAGCTGTAAATACTCCAGCTATTAAACCTAGCATTGCAGATACACCTTGTGGGATCTTTGTTCTGAATGTATGTAAATTTTTTGGGCGACTTTTATCCCAATATTTATTTCCAATATATTGTCCCCATTTTGCCATTCTTGTAGTAAATATTATAGGTAGAGAAATATTTGTAATCTGAAGTAGTGCTTCTCTCTTTTTGGCTTTTCTGTTTTCCTTATCTTTATCAATCAAATATCCACCAACCAAACCACCTAAACACGAGCCTGCACCTATTATAATAACAGGTTTATCATCGAACTCAACTTTGCTCCAATACGAATTTTTTATATTAGAAAACATTTTTTTTGGGTTAAGTGAATATCCCTTATATTTAGCGTGGCATGCCATCCCTCCTAAAACCCCAATTGCAGTAGTTATCGCAACTGTTGTTTTTTTCTTTGTGTCATAAGGACTGTCAGCCCATGGATTATTATGACCAAAGCTTTTATTACTGCTATTTATATTAATCGGACTGACTTGCATAACTACACCTTTCATGAGGTATAAAACATGTAAAGGTTGAAATTTGCTTTAATATTAAGAAATATTAACAAATCGGTGAATAGAACTTGGATATTTCTTCGAAATATCTTTCAAGAGCCTTATATCCGTTATATAGTTCGTTTGTTACCGTTGAGTATCTGCTGGCTATAATATATTTAAGTTCTTTGCATCTGATTTGTAAAAGTTGATCGGCATCTTTTCTTAACAATTCATTTCCGGATGCTGACCATTTTTTTAAATAAGATAATTCGTCGTTAATTTGTTTTATTGTTGAAAATTCTAAAGTATTAAAGTCATATTTTTTAAGGAGTTGAAGTTCAGAATTTGTAATTCTGGCTTGTACAGCCTGAAAACGATAGACTTTTTTAATTATTACATAATTGTCGGCAATTCTTCTATGCGAATACGGAACTGCACTTTTTGCAAGAAGTGCAGACGTTGATAATGCTGTAAATGCATCATCTTCAGTCGACAATGTACTTTGAATAGGATTTACCGTTTCTATCTTCTTATTTATCATTAAACCCAAACTCCATTAATTCCCTTTACTATTTTTATAATATAAAAAGCATGGTAATTTGTCATTAAATGTGAAATAATTTTTACAATTTGGTAACAAATTAGCTATTTATAATTATTTTACTGAACAGTTACGTTACAAAAAAGCCTCCGCAAAAGCAGAGGCTTTTTTGTTTGAATTTTACTATACATAGCTTAGCATGTTGCATAGCTATTTAATGACTTTTTTAGTAAATCAACCTTATCAAGTTGTTCCCAAGGAACTATAATATCAGTTCTTCCTACGTGACCGTATGCAGCAAGCTTTTGATAGAACTTACCGCCATTTTTAGCAGGCAAGTTTCTTAAATCAAAGTTTGAGATAATTGCCGCAGGTCTTAAATCAAAATTCTTGCTTACAATTGTTGATATTTCATCATCTGAGATTTTTCCTGTACCGAAAGTATCAACAAATATTGAAACAGGCTCAGCTTTACCGATTGCGTAAGCTAGTTCTATTTCACATTTTTCAGCAAGTCCTGATGCTACAATATTTTTAGCAACATATCTTGCTGCGTATGCTGCTGATCTGTCAACCTTTGTAGGATCTTTTCCTGAAAATGCTCCGCCTCCGTGACGAGAGTATCCTCCGTATGTATCAACAATGATTTTTCGTCCGGTCAAGCCTGTATCACCTTGAGGGCCACCTACTACAAATCTTCCTGACGGGTTGATTAAGATTATTGTATCTGAATCAGGTTTAATTGATTCTGTTTCAAATACATAGTCAATAACCAATTTTTTTAGGTCAGATGATATTACCGACTGTAATTTTGAATTATCACTAATACCGTTTATTTCAGGCGCATGCTGTGTAGATAAAAGAACTGTATGAATTCTTGAAGGTTTTCCGTCAACATATTCAACAGTAACTTGAGATTTTCCATCCGGTCTAAGATATGACAACAGCCCTTCTTTTCTTACTTGTGCAAGTCTGTATGATAACTTGTGAGCTAAGCTTATAGGAAGCGGCATTAGTTCAGGCGTTTCATTACAAGCGTAACCGAACATAATACCTTGGTCGCCAGCTCCGATGTCAGAAGTTTCGCTTGAAGACGTTAGCGCTGAATCGCTCCTGCTTTCAAGAGCTTTATTAACACCGCCTGCGATATCAACTGATTGTTCATCAATACTTGTTAATACTGCGCAAGTGTCTGCATCAAATCCTCCGCCGGCAGTTCCTGTATAACCGATTGATTTAACAGTATTTCTAACAATTTGCGGAATATCCACATAGCAGTTTGATGTAATTTCACCGCTTACCAGAACCATTCCTGTTGTAGCTGTAGTTTCTGCTGCTACACGACTTGAAGGATCTTTAGATAAA
>CADBXV010000058.1 GCA_902798645.1 uncultured bacterium | reverse complement strand
CTTGTCGCTATGACAGGTGCTTCAACATTCTCAGACCTCGGACTCGCTGCCGGTACAGCTACCGTCCAATACGGAGGTAAGAGTTACGTTATCTCCATGAGCGCTAATAACACTATGGACGACTTCCTAACAGCCTTAGCAGGCTACGGCATCTCAGGAAGCATATCTTCTACAGGTGTTATGACTGTTAACGGTACGTATGACGGCTGGATTACAAATACTACAGGCGGTATACAAAACCTTGGTATCAACTCTGCTTGGACTTCTTCAACCGCAACAACTATTACAGGTAAAACCTCACCTTCAAGCCAAAGACAAAGAACTATTACCACTACAATGGACATGACTACTACTTTTGCCGACTTAGGTCTTGCTGCAGGTACTGCTACAGTCCAATACGGAGGTAAAAGCCACGTTATCTCCATGGCAAGCACAAGCACTATGGACGACTTCCTAACAGCCTTAGCAGGCTACGGTATCTCAGGAAGCATATCTTCTACAGGTGTCATGACTCTGCAAGGCACCTACGACGGCTGGATTACAAATACTACAGGCGGTATTCAAAACCTTGGTATCAACTCCGCTTGGTCTTCTTCAACCACAACAACAATCACCGGCAAAACCTCTGTTTCAACACAGTTAACCTGCAAAACTAATCCGATTATGGATAAATCCATCAAAATGGTTAACCTGCAAGACTCATCAGGAAATAGCTTAGGTATCACAACAGGTTCATACTACATATACGAAGACGGCGTTCGTACAACCCACGAAATTACCGAAGACACCACAGTTAATGACTTCATGGCAGAAATCGCCAACTACGGACTTATCGCAGATACCGCTCAAGACGGCGCAATCGCAGTAAGCGGTCACAAAGCTTCCTACATGGCTACCTCCGCTCTCGGCTCAGGAAGAAATTCCAACGTCGTCGATATCCTCTTCTCTACCTGGAACTTCAACAACGTATACAACTCCAACAACCTCGATATACCTACACCGATAGTAGAAAGTATCACAAGAGACACAAAACTTTCAAATATTGCGGAAGCGTCCGAAACAAGAGACGGAGAATTCAAAGAAGGTTTAATAACTATTTTAAGAAACGGTGTACAAACTCACCTCTACGTTAATTCCTCCGATACCGTGGGTACTTTCCTCGATGAACTTTCAATGTACGGTTTCGAATCCGTTATTAATGATAAAGGGCAGATAATTATAAAGAATACGGGTGACAGCAAGTTACAAGCATATTACAATTCTTCACAAGCTTCTAATATTTTAGATATTATAGGAAGCAACGAAGCAGACTGGATTGTTACAAAATCCTACAACAGCGCTGTACAAAATGTTATTACCTACGAAGATGTATACAAAAATGCAAACGAAAGCACTAAACTGTCAGATGTCGCACGAATTACTAATCTCGATACAAACAACCAAACCGCTACAACTGATGCTCTGCTGTCATCACTTACAGGTAAACTCGAAGTCCTTGTCGACGGTGAAACTAACTACATCACCGTTAACAAAGATGAAACTATCGGTGCTTTATTAGAAAAATTCAGAGCGATGGGACTCGAAGCAGATATCTCGGGAGGTAAAATTACTATCCACAGCGGATACAAAGATATGGCTATCTCTACACCTTCCGACGGCTCTAAAATAGTTGCTAACGGTATTCTTTCATTCAATCAAGATATTGGCGGATATGTATCCTCAAGCGAAAAAATTATCTCTACTACATACGAAGACAGATCAATCTCCGCTGCAGACTGGGCTAACGGTAATACTAAACTCAGCGCTATGAATATATCATCAGGTACTCTATCTATCTACAGAAACGGTGAAAGAGCTAAAATTAACGTATCCTCAAACGATACATTTAACGACCTGCTAAACAAAATACACGCAAAATTGGCAGATGTTCAAATGTCATTTGAAGACGGATATCTCGTACTGTCTTCCGAACAAGGACAAGTAACAGCCGGTGCTTCCAACGATACTTCTAACTTCGCCTCTATTACAGGTATAAAAACAAACGACGAAGGAAAAGTCGTTAGCACCAGAGAACTCTATACAGTCGACCACGATGCTGTTGTTACCAAAGCAGGACTCTTCCGTAACGGTACCGTAACGCAAGGTACATTTATTGTCGGTGACCAAGAAATTACCATCGGTGCAAATACTACCATCGATGAAATAATTACGGCTATCAATTCCTCTGAAACATCAAGAGCCAGAGCATACTGGGATAGCTTTGAAGGTAAGCTCGTTATCCAATCCAGAAATACAGGTAACATGTATGTTAACATCGAAGCCGGTACCAGCAACTTCACAGATGTACTCGGATTTACTTCCGCAGTAACAGACTCAAACGGTACTTATTCAGCTCTTAATACCGGTGCGCAAACCATCGGCTCAAATGCAAAAATCCACATCGACGGTGCTACTTACACAGCTAATACTAATACTATAGGAAGTGACGTTACAAGAATCGCCGGACTTACTCTTAACCTTAAAGAAGTTACAGAAGGAGAAGAAGTAGTTCTTAAAGTCGAAAGAGATAAAGAAGCTCTTGCTGATGTAGTTGAAGATGTCGTTACAGCATACAATGACCTGATGACAGGTGTTGACGAAGCTATCGCTACAGGCGGTGACCTTGCCGACCAAACAACTCTGAAAATGATTAGAAATCAGCTCAGAAGCTACATGACCAGCGCTATGTCAGGATTATCAGTATACAGAAATATGGATGCAATCGGTATCAGTGTTAACCAAGCTGTAGGAAGCAACATATCAACCAAAACCTCTGATATCGTTACTCTTAACTTCGATAGAGATAAATTCTATGAAAAATACGCCGATAATCCTTATGCAATGAAATCTCTACTCGTCGGCGACTGGAACATGGTTAACGGCAACCTCACTCTTACTAACGGAGGAGTACTGTCAAAAATCGAAGAACTTATCGAATCCTCACTCGCAGGCGTAAGCGGTTACTTCGATACCCAAAATGCTTCCTACAACAACCAAATCTCTACTCTTAATAAACAAATCGCTAAAGCTAACCAAGAAGTCGCTCGATATAGAGAAATGCTCGAAAACAAATTCTCGTCAATGGATATGCTCATCGCTCAAATGCAAGAACAATACCAATCATTCCTGAAATCTTAATGAAATTTACCCTCTCTTAGAATTTCTAACCTTCAAGCCTATCGCCTTTCAGATTGAAATTCTTTTATCTCCTCGGAGAGAGTAGCTGTTGGCCTGCTACAAATCTTAAGAACAAAGTGTTACTGGATAATCATAATTGGATTGTAAACATTTGTAAAGAAATTTTAGTGTAAGTAGCAAAATTTTATATTTTTGAATTTTAGAAAAAATATAAAGCTCTCTCTTCTTATTTAAACGGACAGGCCTTGGTATTATACACAAGGTCTTTTTTTTATACTTTATTGGTTTTTCTTATATTTTTTGTCTTTAAAAAAATACCTGCTTTAATAATTTTATTAATCATGCTTTGAGGTAATTTTGATATAATATTTGCTACTAAAGCATCAAAACCTACTGTATATGACAATTTAGGATTTTTTAATTTATCTGCCTTTAATATGACTTCTACAACCTTATTAACTGACAATCCTGCAGTTGTATTTTTTTGAGCATTTGATATCAAATACTTCATCTCATCAGAATAATCTCCATAATCATCAAAGTATTTCGAATTCTCATCAATTGATTTTAACCAAAGAGGTGTAGCTATCACACCCGGTTTTACGGAAACAACCTTTATATTTTTCTTATTTTCAATAAGTAAAGAATTAAAAAACATATCAAGACAACGTTTAGAAGCACAATATGGAGAAATAAACGGAAATATTCCAAAGCTTGCCATAGAGCTAACATTAATAATTTTACCATCCTGTAAAATAGGCATTAATCCTTGAGTCAATTCTATATGTCCAAATACGTTAACATTAAATTGTCTTTTAATCTCATCTATATTAATTTTTTCAACCGGACCTGCCACAACACAACCTGCAATATTTACCAGTGTATCTATCTTTGTACACTTTGATAATATATATTTATACGCTTTCTTTATTGTTTCCGGATTTGAGTAGTCAACAAAAAAAGGATAAATATTTGGGGATATCAGCCTCAAACTTGGCTCATGAATATTATTTCTATAACCTGCAAAAACGATATTTTCTTTCGCAAGTTCAGTTATTAAAGCCTTACCGATTCCTGAAGCGGAACCTGTTACAACATATGTTTTAGTCTTCATAAACCGGTCTCATCATTAATATAGTAGATATATTTATTTGCAAAAAATCGTGATATTCAACTTCTTTTTGAGGCACCAGTTTAAATTCCAACCTACAGTCCTTTACAGCAATAAATTGCTTATGGCTGTTAAGAACTTCTGTCAAAAGTCTATTTCTTTTGCCTATCTTTGGCATAAATATATAACCAATGATAATGAATTCTGCTGTTTCAATATAAACTTTTTCTTTCCAAACAGAATCTAAAAGATCTTTTACTTCTTTTACTTCCTTTTTTTCCATTTAAACCTTTCCTAATACTCTCTTTTTTAACTTTGATAAGACTGGAACAACGGTAAGTATAGTGCAAGTGCCATAACCAAAACTATTGAACCGATAACTAAAAGCATAATAGGCTCTATCATTTTTGTCACCGTATCAATAATACCATCCAAAGTTTTATCAAGAAAATTAACAGCTTTTTCAAGCATATCACCTAAACGACCTGATTGCTCACCTGTTGCAATCATGAATAAAAGCATTTTGGGCATTACTTTTGTTGCTTTTAAAGCTTGTGATACCTGTAAACCTTGTGAAACTTTAGTTATCGCATTTGCAATTTTTTTATTTAAAATTGTATTTGTAATTGTAATTACACCCAACTGTAAGCAATCTACTACAGGAATACCTGCATCATAAGACACACTTAAAACGGACATAAAGTTAGAGTAATTTGAATACATTATAAGATTGTTAAACATAGGAATTTTTAATACTGTTTTGTCAATCAATTCTCTTGTAGGACGCCAATTATATGAAAAGTAGCATGCTGCAAAAAGACCGATTATAAACAAAGGTATTGTATACCAGTATGCCTTCAAAAAATCACCCATGTTAATCATCATCTGCGTAATCCAAGGTAACGCTTTTTCCTGTTGCTCAAACATTTCCTTAAATGTCGGAAATACGAATAACAGCATTACTAATGTAATTATACAAGCTAAAACAATAACAAACATCGGATACATCAATGTGCCGATAACTTTACTCTTTGTATTAGCTTGCTTTGTAAGCAAGTCCTTAATACGACCAAGAGTTTTTTCCAATTCACCGGCTTCTTCACCGGCTTTAACTAAACCTATAAATATATAGCCAAAAGCACTTGGATATCTTGCCAAAGTATCAGCAAATGTAGAACCTGCCATGATTTGCGTTTTTAATATTCGTGATAAATCCCTTATTTTCTTCTTTGCTGCTTCCTGCTCCATAAACATTAATGATTCAACAGCCGGTATACCGGATGACAATAATATTTGCAAAGTTGATATAAAATCAATTTTATCATTTAGCGACAAGCTCGAAATTGCTTGTCCTTTTTTTGTTTTTACATCAACATATTCAGATATTTTTGTTGGAACAAGTCCCATATTTCTGATTACATCTCTTGCATCTTTAAGATTAGAAGCCGTAACTTCACCTTTTACAATCTCTTTTCCTGATTTTAAAGCTTGATAACTAAATATTGGCATAGACTTTATCCTTTATTGTTTATTCATTTGCATAACCTAATACTCTTATAAATTCGCTGGTTGTCGTTTCACCGGCTAAAATATGATTTAAACACGAATGTTTAAGAGTTTTCATTCCTGCTGATATTGCAGTTTCTTCGATTTCGATATCATGAGCGCCTTGGGCTATTAGTCTTTTAATCTCTCTTGTAATTGGCATAACCTCATATATACCGATACGACCTGTATAACCTAAATAACCGCATTCTTTGCAGCCTTTTTTTCTATATAATTTTGTTTTTAATAGTTCTTCCTGCATCTTTGGATTTGATGTAATATGCTTTACTTCCTCTTCTGTTGGGAAATATCCCTCTTTACAATGATCACAAAGTTTTCTAACCAAGCGCTGCGCAATTACACCTGTTAAGGTTGATGATACCAAATAGTCTTTTGCACCCATTTCTATTAAACGTGTTACTGTTGCTGCAGCAGAATTCGTGTGAACAGTACTTAATACCAAGTGACCGGTTAGAGCTGCTGATATTGCAACTTCTAATGTTTCAAAGTCACGGATTTCACCTATTAATATAATATCAGGGTCCTGTCTTAATATTGCTCTCATACAAGATGCAAAAGTAATATCCGCTTTCGCATTAACTTGAGATTGGTTAATGCCTTCCAGCTTAATTTCAACCGGATCCTCAATAGTTGTAATATTTACATCCTCCTTGTTTAATGCTTTTAAAATTGTATATAAAGTTGTAGTTTTACCGGAACCTGTTGGACCTGAAGTTAAAATAATACCGTTTGGAGATTGAACCATATCATGTATTTTTTGAATATCTTCATCAGATGCTCCGGCTATTATCATTTTTTCTCCGGCAGCCTTCAAACTTACAGCAGGAGCTAATATACGGATAACAACTTTTTCTTTTCCCGAAACCGGCAATGTATTAATACGAAAATCATACATTCTGTCATTATATTTTATGGAAAATGTACCGTCTTGAGGACGTCTGTGTTCTGCAATATTCATTCTTGCAAGAACTTTAAAACGAGTAATTACTGCTTGCTCAATACTTCCGGGAATTTCTAAAACTTTTTTCAATATACCGTCATGACGAACACGAACAACATAATAACCTAAACGAGGCTCTATATGTATATCTGAAGCTTTTGCATCAATAGAATCTGTAATTATTTTATATACAAATTTTGCAACATTACCGCTTGCATCTTGCAGTTCTTTTTCTACCTGTGCCCACAATTGATCTTCATCAGTAAATTCAGCTGTTTCTTCTTCAATACTTTGAATAATTCTTTCTGTTTCTTTTGCAGCCTGTTCTGATTTTTTTTGTATATAATACTCTTTTAAATATCCTTCGTAAACGTGATATGGGAGAGCATACAGATTGACTGAGCGCCCTGTTGAAAGTGATATTTCACGCACAGTATTTCTGTCAGATGGATTCAACATTGCAACACCGAGTTTATTTCCATCTTCCATTGATAGTATTATTACATGTTTCTTTTCAATAAAATCATCCGGAAGCATTTTTAAAATGCTTTTATCAACTTTTATATCAGATTTTTTTATTGCACTGCAATTGTATTTTTTTTGTAAATATGAAGCTATCTGATCTTCTGTTAGCAATTCTTTTTCATAAAATACACCATCAAGAGGCACATTTCTATCAATACTATACTTTGCAGCCTCTTTTAGTTGTTCTTCCGTTATCCATCCAATTCCAACAAGCATTTCTTCAGGAGAAAGAGTCTTTTCTGAAGATTCACCACTCTCGACTATATCCGTTGAAATTTTTTCTTTTAAAGAAGTTTCTGTTGAAGAATTATCAAAATTGCTAAAAATTTCTTCAAAATCATTTGCATCCAACGGAATAAACTGAGGCGTTACAGCTCCCAATGTATCTTTTATTATAGATGATATAGAATCTTTATTCTGTGCGTTTTTCTTATTTATTATAATATAAAAATTATTTTGTCTTTTATCTACTGGAATAAAACCTGATGATTTCATCAGGTTTAATTCAAATTTGTTTACATATTCTTCTTTTATGCTGCTTTTTAATTTTTCCAGTTGATTAGACATTCTTATAATCTATCCGCAACAGCGCCGTCTCCATCCTTGATTATTTTCGGTGTAATCATTATTACAAGCTCTGATTTTCCTTTAGATGTAACTGTTGATCTAAATGCTGCACCAATTAAAGGTAAATCTCCCAATACAGGAATCTTTTGAACTGTTTTTTGTTCTGTTTCTTGAATTAAACCGCCAATAACTAAAGTTTCACCATCTTTTATTCTTACATTCTTAAGATCAAGATTTCTTCTGTTTAATAATGTAGCTGCAATATCTCTACCGGAACCGGTTTGACTTTCTGTAGTAACTTGACCGGCTTCTGTAGCATACTGTGGTTTAATATTCATTGTTACATAGCCATCCGGAGAAATAAACGGAACTAAACTTATTTTAATACCTTTATCATCACCTATTGTATATGTTTTTTGAACTGCACCTGATGCACCGCTACCGCTGGCAGTAGAAGATAAAAACTCTGATGTTACTTTTTCTACGTAATCTTCCGTCAAATCAATAACAGACTCTTGACCGTTTGTTATTAATATTTTTGGGTTAGCAAGAACTCTTGCTTTTCTGTTTTCTATTAAATAATTCATTGTCCAAGAGATATATGTATTGTTACCGATAAGTTGCTGCCTTGTTTTGTAATCTGTTGTTAATGTATGCGTGACTACACCGGTAGTAGAATCAGTACTTGTTGCAATGAAAGGTACTTCTAAAAATTCTGAAGTAGGACCACCTGCTCTGCCACCAGATGTTCTACCATTATTAAATGACACGCCCCATGCTTTAGATTGCAAAGACCAATTGTTTTGGAATTCTTTACTTCCTGCTTCATTTAATTCTACTATTGACATTTCCAAATAAGCTTGAGGTTGCTTAATATCATTTGTTTTTATAAAGTTTTCAACCATTCTTTGTTGTGCTTCCGAACCACCAATCATCATTATTGTTCCTCTTTGAGGGAAATACGATATAGCTACATTCTGTAAATCAAACGCAGAAGCAGCGTTTCCTGATGATTTTTGAGAAATTGTACAAGCCACAACACCTTCACCAAGTTTTATACTTGAACTTGAAGAAGATGATGATGCAGCACCACCTGTAACAATTCCTGCAGCACCGCCTGTTCCTGTTCCGGGAGATGGCGGTACAAATCCGTCACTTCCACCGGAGGATTTTGAACCTGAACCGTGAGCAGGAAGCAATAGGTTACATATCATATCCGCCATTTCCGCAGGTGTTGTATGATTAACTACATAAGTTCTGCTAACAGGTTCTTTATCTAACTGAGCAATTACTTTTCTTACAATTGCAGCATCCGAAGGCATACCAAAAACGATGATCTCATTTGTTGCAGCATTAACTGTTGCTGCATCAACACCGGAAACACCGGTTTTTTTCATACCAAAAACATTTTTATTCAAAAAAGTAGCTATTTTTTCTGCACTTACGTACTGAACAGGGAATGTCATCATTTCTTGTTTAGAGAAAGATGCGTTGTCTGCACTGTTTTTAGAGATTATTACGAGAGTATTACCTTGTGTATAATAGTTTAATCCGGTAATTTGTAATACAAGAGAAAATGCGTCATTAATAGGCATGTCAACCATATCAAGAGTCACATTGCCTTTAACAGACGAGTGGAAAACAATATTTTTGCCTACTTTATCAGCAAACATTCTCAGCACTTGTTTTACATCTGAATCACGTAAACTAAGCGTTATTTTTTCATTATTTTTCGTTAATTGAACATCACCGGATAAAAGAGTTGTCGTTTCTTCCGGTACGCTATGCCCTGAGTCATATCTGTCATAGGTTGAATACGCAAGAGTAGAAGGCATAGTAAACGCTAATAATAACGCTGCTGATAAAAACCTTTTTATATTATTACTTTTCATCGTTGTTCTCCTCCGAATTTTTTACTTAAATTTGAAACGTCATTATGATTTACCCGACCTTCTGTTAATATTTCACCTATACCTGCTTTATAAGTATTATTGCCGAGTTTTACCGTAACACTATCCTGAGCAATCGCTATAACCTTATAATTATTAACAGTGTCACCTTTTTTAACTAAATAATCGTTACCGTCAATTTTAAGTATTGCTGACGGACTAAACTTGTCAAATAAAATACCTGAAACTACCGTGTCCATAATTTTTGCTGCTTCCTGATTTTCACCAAGCGTTTCTGGCGGAGCAATTAAATCAAACTTCGGTACGTCATTTACCAATGTTTCCGTCTTAACTTCATTACCCAATGTTCTGTATGGAACAAATGGATTTGCTTTAACCATACCGGTTGGAATTGAGATAACATTTTTTCTCGCAGAAGCTGCAGCTACCGGCGCATTGACTAATTCAATATTACCTATTGTATCTACCTCTGCTCCTTGCATGTTCTTTAGAGAAATTACCGAGAAACATATAAATATTATCAAACAAATAGCTAAGCAACTTCCTATTTTAATGTAACGTATTTTTGAAGATTTTGGCAAAGTGCCTTCAAAAAATTCGTCAGCACCTAAAACCACATCTTCTAATTCATTTTTCTT
This sequence comes from uncultured bacterium, assembly GCA_902798645.1. Lineage (GTDB taxonomy): Bacteria > Cyanobacteriota > Vampirovibrionia > Gastranaerophilales > Gastranaerophilaceae > CAG-196. The sequence continues at coordinate 1,254 of CADBXV010000058.1, read as the reverse complement.
CAAATAATTATGCATACTCATTACTTCTAACTATATAATCTTTCTCTCTTTAAATATACTATAAGACACCATTGTTTTAAATCATATATTTATACTATTTAATTCTATTTTTTCATAAAAATTGAATTAAATCGGACTATACCAACCTATTATAATCATACCACACTTTTTACATATGGCAACAATTTTATTTTACTTAACACAGATTTAAATTCCTTTAAAAGAATTTAAATCTGTGTTAAAATAATAGTATGATGAAATCTGTTAAGGAAGTATCTGTAGAATCTAAGATTCTTAAACGATTACAAAATAGTCCCAAGTGCTTAGAACTTGTAAATTATTTGTTTAAAGATGCCGAGCTCCAAGAGATGCAGGATTACGCAAACAATGTTTCCATAAAGCGACTTGGGTATAATGACCATGGGCCTGTTCATATGAGGCAGGTTACTGCAAATGCAATAAAAATGCTAAACATTCTTCACGAGGCTGGAATTCCGACATCTCTTGAGATAGAAGAAATTGGAACTTTTGAAGACAGTATGTGCGCAGTAATTCTTGCCGGTCTTATGCACGATCTGGGAATGATGATTGGCAGAGAAGGACATGAACAAATGTCTGTCATTTTAGCAAAACCCATTTTGGAAAGAGCTGTTATGCATATTTTCCCTGACGATTTGCATAGGAGAACAGTGATAAAATCTGTAGCAATTGAAGCTATTATCGGTCATATGGCATCTAGACGAATTCATTCTATTGAAGCAGGCATAATATTAATTGCAGATGGTTGTGATATGACAAAAGGCAGAGCAAGAATACCTTTGGCATTAAATACAAAACCTACAGTAGGCGATATACATAAATATTCCGCAAATGCTATAGATAGAATAAGTATTCACAGAGGAGAGAAAAAACCAATCAGAATTGATATTGAAATGTCAGGAGAAGTTGGTTTCTTCCAGATAGAGGAAGTTTTAATCACAAAAATTAACATGAGTCCTTCTAAAAAATTTGTGGAGTTATATGCAGGTGTAGAAGGTGAAGAGCCAAAATGTTATATGGAGTAAACACTATAAAACTATACACCATTATATATATATTTTGATGTATTAATTTTATTTTTGTCTATAATAATATTTGTTTTTTTATATTTATATATCCACTTTCTTTGACCGCAAAGAAAGTGGAGAAAGAAACTCTTGGGGCGGTAATTCCGTTCGCTAAGCAATTGTACGGTTCGACCTGAGCAAGTGAACT
>CADBXV010000057.1 GCA_902798645.1 uncultured bacterium | reverse complement strand
AAATACCGGTAGAGCGTCATTTTGAGGAACTGTGTTCCGAAAAATCCAGCCTTTTATTAATTATTTTTATTTAATCAAAAATTATCATGGACAGTAGTGCCCTATCCCGAGAGAGAGGTTTCGCCAATCGATAAGCAAGCAAGTCCTCTCCCCCAGGGGGAGAGTTAGAGAGAGGGGGCAGCTCATAAAAATCATTTATTAAAGTTGTTGCAAATAAAATTTGTTTGTTTTAAAATTTGTATTGTCAGAAAAAACCCACAATTGAATATTTTTCAAGTACCGAAGAATCGGCACTTTTGTATTGATATTTTATATTCAATTGTTGCTTAGATAAAAGCCGAAGATAGTGTTACAACTGTTAGAGAATTAGAAAGGTATAACATGTCAGAAGAAGAAAAAGGGGTAAATGAAACCCAAAACGAAGAAATCACTACAAGTGAAGTAGAAAAAACAGCTGAAACAGAAGAAGATATTACAAACGAAGTATCTGAAGAAGTTGTAGAAGAAGCAGTAACTAAGCTTCCAGCAAAAAAACAAAGAAACAGAAAGAAAAATGTAGAAACATCTGAAGCAAAACCTGAGTCAGAATGGAAAGAACAGGTTGTTCAAATCAGCCGTGTAACAAAGGTTGTCAAGGGTGGTAAAAAGTTGAGTTTCAGAGCAGTAGTTATTGTAGGCAATATGAAAGGACAAGTAGGTGTTGGTTGTGCTAAGGCTGCAGAAGTTATTATTGCTATCCAAAAAGCTATTGCTGACGGCAGAAAGAACTTAATAACCGTTCCTATATTCAAAACAACAATTCCTCACCCGATTGTAGGTCGTTCAGGTGCAGGTAAAGTTATGTTAAGACCTGCTTCACAAGGTACCGGTATTATAGCCGGCGGTGCTGTTCGTCCTGTATTGGAACTTGCAGGTATCGAAAATATCTTAACAAAATCTCAAGGTTCTAAATCACCGCTTAACGCAGCTTATGCTACAATGGACGCTCTTAAATCATTAAGAATGTTCTCTGACGTTGCTAAAAAACGTGGTTTAACAATGGCAGAATTATTAAACTAATAGGCTATTGAAAGTTATTAAAAAGATAGTAGGGTGCAAATAATTGCACCAAGTATAAGGAATATAAAAATGGCAAAAACAGCAAATAAGAAAATACAAATTAAGCTTGTAAAAAGTTTAATAGGTTGCTCTGAAGCTCAATGCAAAGTTGCAAAAGCTTTAGGATTCACTAAAAAAGACCAAATCGTTGAACACGAGGAAAGCCCTGTAATTATGGGTATGGTTAACAAGATTTCACACTTGTTGGAAGTTACAAAGTAGCTTAAAAAGAAAAGGAAAATAAAAATGGAAAGAATAGAATTAACAGATTTAAAACCTGCAGAAGGTGCAACAAAGAAAACTGTTCGTGTTGGTCGCGGTCGTTCATCAGGATGCGGTAAAACATCAAGCAGCGGTCATAACGGTGAAGGACAAAGATCAGGCAGAACTTCAAAAAGAGGTTTTGAAGGCGGTCAAATGCCGGCTTACAGAAGACTTCCTAAGTTGAAAGGCTTCCAAATTATCAACAAAATTAACTATGCTGCAATAAATGTAGGCAGATTAGAAGGTTTTGGCTTAAAAGAAGTTTCTCTTGAAACATTAAAAGCAGCAAAAAGAGTTCACCCGTCTTGCGAAGGCTTAAGAATCTTGGGTAATGGTGAAATAACAAAGGCTATGACTATCAAGGCTAACTACGTAACACCATCTGCTAAAGAAAAAATTGAAGCAGCAGGCGGAAAAATTGAGCTAATATAAAAGTTACTAAGACACTAGGGCACTAAGACAGTAGGACAGTAGGACAATAGTAATATATTAATTATCAAATATACTTAATAAAAACTTAGTGCCTTACTATCTTAATGCCCTAGTGCCTTTATTAAGTATTTAACAAGGGGAAAATAAAATGGCAACAATGAGAATGCCGACTACGGCAGATTTGATGTCAATGTGGAATGCATCAGGCTTAAAGGAAAAGTTGATATTTACTTTTGGTATGCTTGTACTGTTCCGTTTTGGGATTCATTTACCTGTATATGGTATTAATAATACAGCATTTGCAAACCTTGCCGCACAAAATAACTTGCTTGTGTTTTTAGACTTGTTTAAAGGCGGTGCGCTTGGTAAGGTTTCAATTTTTGCGTTAGGTATAGGACCATACATTACATCATCAATTATCATACAACTAATGGCTGTAATTATACCGTCGTTAGAAAAGTTACAAAAAGAAGAAGGTGAAGCCGGCAGACGTAAACTTTCACAGTACACAAGATTGTTTACAGTTGTTCTTGCTGTATTTCAGGCAATAATATTTATGAGTTATTTGGTACACTTGCCAAACTCAATAATGCCAGGTGTTAACCATATGATGTTTTTTATATCGTCAATTGTTACAATGACTGCAGGCTCTGTGCTTGTTATGTGGATGTCTGAATTGATTACTGAAAGAGGTATAGGAAACGGCGGTTCTCTTATAATCTTTGTAGGTATTATATCAGGAATTCCTCTGTATTTTTCCAGAACTGCTTTGATGGTGCAGCAAGAATCATCACTTATGTGGGGACTTGCATTATTGCTGCTTATTTTCTTTGTAACTATGGTATTTATCGTAATAATGCAGGAAGCTGTAAGAAAAGTTATTATTGTAAATCCTAAAAGACAAGTCGGGAACAAGGTTTATGGCGGTGTTAATACATACATTCCGTTCAAACTTAATCCCGGCGGTGTAATGCCAATAATCTTTGCAATAGCAATATTGTTATTCCCGTCTACGGTTTTGAGCCTTGTAGGACAAGCTCATTTAACAGGCGCAGCAGAAACAATATTTATGTACTTAAACAAGATTTTTAATCCGAGCGGTTTAACGTATTATGCAATATATTTCTTGATGATTGTTGCACTGACTTTCTTCTATGCATCAATTATGCCAAATATGCAGCCAAAGGAAATTGCTGATAATCTCAAAAAATACGGTTCATCAATCCCCGGTGTTAAACCCGGCAGACCTACTGCAGAAGCATTGGATAAAATTTTAACAAAAACAACTTTTATCGGTGCAATAGCACTTGGCTGTATCGCTTTAGTTCCTGCTTTTGCAAGCTATGCAACAAGAATAACAACCTTCCAAGGTATCGGTGCAACATCACTTATCATCATGGTAGGTGTTGCGCTCGACTTAATTAACCAAGTCAGAACACACCTTCTTGCAAGAAATTATGAAACTTTTTTGAAAGAATAGATTGAATTCATATATCAAAAAAGAGGTTGCCAAAGAAATTTTGGCAACCTCTTTTTTATCATGATAAGCGGATTTGATTATAAAAAAGCGGAAAGTGGAAAGTGGAAAGTTGTTTTATAATATGCTCGGCAGCTTTCGTGCGTTAAAACGCACGCTACTTTACTTATGAATTATTCTGTTGTGCATGAAGAGACTTGTCTTGGATTATTGGCAACTTACGTAAATTAGGCTGTCATGCTGAACTTGTTTCAGGGTGACATCACACTTGATGCCGAAATACTAAAATATTAATATAAAATAACACTCGGTTTGAGAAGAAAAAACACATATATTGACTATCTTAATTATAGGTCGGGTTTTAACCCGTCAAAAACATTATTAATTATTCTAAATCTAACTCTAAAATTTTGTATTTATCCTCAAAATTACACCAATTTATATCATATAATTTGTTATTTACATATTTCATAAATGATGAATATACCCAATCTTTTGGTGCAACATTGTAATGTTTCATAGGGTTAAAATGAATATAATCAATATGTTTGTTTAAATCGTTTTCATCCAAAATAATATGAGCCCAATATCTGCTCTGCCAAACACCTTTTTCTTTTTTATATTTTTTACCTTCGGTCAAATCTGAATTATCAATGTTAATATTACGAGAAAAATATGTTTTAAAATATTTAATTATATTAGGATAATCATTAATATTTTCAGGTTGTAAGATAAAATGGATATGGTCTTTTAAAATTACAATAGCCTCAATTTTAAAAGAAATTTTTGTTTTTGTATATTTAAAAGAACGTTTTATTAAATCAATATAATCTAAAAGAAAATCTTTTCGATTATATGTAACAATTGTTATAAAGACCATAGAATTTGGTATAAAATAGCGCTTATAATTCATTCTAATATTATACAATAAGTTTTTGTCGGGTTAAAACCCGACCTATTTACTGAAATCCTTTATCGAAAAAATTGCAGAGTAATTTTCTGCAAAAATATTGAATATTAGATTGTAACAATTTATTAATATTTGTATAAAATTAGGCAATTTTTGAAGAGAAAAATACTTTGTATCAGTATGATGTGTAGTTATTATATTAAATGAAAGGAAATAATAATGATTGAAAAATTTTGTGCTAAGGTAAGACATTGCATTTCTGCAAAAGAAACTCCTAAAATTATAAAAAATGAAGAAATCAAACAATACTTAGAAACGCATAATGAAGAAATACTAAGAAGTGCTAAAGAATTTAATGATAGAGCCGATGTATGGAGACAAAGATTGGCTAAATTATAATGTTATTAATTTATAGTTTATTTAATAACGATACAAAATATAACGGTACTATAATATAAAATAAGGATTAAAAACAATGATTACAAATGTTACTGCAAATACAAATTACAACAACTATAATTTAGGTTTTAAAGGTTTAAAAGATAAGCTAGCATCTATCATTACTGATAAATGTACAACAAAGGTAGTATCACCTTTTTCAAACGAAGAAAAACAAAAGTTTGCACAAATGCATTCATTACGACACGTACTAATAAGCCAAGCTATGGCTAATTATGCATTTGCACCAAAAATCACAAAAGAAGGAATGGAACAGACTAAAAACTTTATTAATTTTCTAACACTTCCAGATAGACTTCGTGGATTGCTTAATAAATTCGGATATGGTGCAAAATTTGAAGAGTTAAGGTCAAAACTGACTTTTGCTGATAATAAAGAAAGTAACGCTATTAAAGACGAAATGAGAAATATAATAAACGAGTGTGCAAGTAAAAATCCGACATTTGATAAACTTGTAAAATCATTAGAAAATATTGAATATAGCAATGAAGCACAACGTCTTTTAGGTAACTCCTCAAAATTCGATGTTTTAGATTTATTTATCTGGAAATAATGTCGCAGCAATGTTTGGCTAAACCAGACAAAACACAAAGACAAGTTGAATAAAAACAGTTGAAATAATGCATAAATATTAAAACATACCAATTAATAATCGGTCTGTTTTAGTCAAACCGGGCATGAAGAGACTAGTCTTGGATTATTGGCAGTTCGTAAACTTTCATTCGTTTCATTTTTCTTACGAAAAATTGTCGCTCATTACAGTATATAGGTCGGGTTTCAACCCGACAAAAACTCCAAATTCAGTAATAGCCGGAAATATGCAATTAGTTTGATTATTTCGGCAAAATCACTTTTGAAAAATTTAAGTTATTGACGGGTTAAAACCAGTCCTATTGACTAATATTATACAATAAGTTTTTGTCGGGTTAAAACCCGACCTATTTACTTTATACACAAAATAGCAGGGTATAACATATGTTATACCCTGCTATTTGGGCATGAAGAGACTCGAACTCCCACGCTTGCGCACTAGTTCCTAAGACTAGCGTGTCTACCATTCCACCACATGCCCTTATTCAGTTGTCAAAAAGGTCTTACGACCTTGAGCGTGTCTACCCCTCTCATAAAAACAGTCCACAGGACTCTTTTTATTCGGCAGAGTACCACATGCCCTTATTTAATTGTCAAAAGTTGTTTCGCAACTGGCGTGTCTACCACCTCTCCTCGAACGTGACATTTAGTCACCTTCTCGTCGGCAGAGTACCACATGCGCACATATATCACGCAATAGAACTCTTTTAATATAACAAGAGAAAACTTGTTTGTCAATACAAACAGTCTTTATCTTTATTTGACTGTTATTAGATACAATAAGCTGTTTTTCCGCTTGCACTTACTGTTAAAATTATATATAATATTTTTGTTAGTCTTTTATTAATGTTTAATAAGAAGGAGAGATATATGCTTAAAAAAATGTTTAAGTCTATCGCTATGTCAATTATGGCGATGATTATTTCTGCTCCGTGCTTTGCCGGAGAAGCATCTCTTGTTGTTCCGAATATTAAATCAGAATCAGAACTTAGCTACAATCTTCTTGTAGCAGGTATCATTGTTTCTGTTTTAGGTGTCCTTTGGGGACTTTGGGCATACACAAGAGTTAAAAAAGTTGAAGTTCATGAAGCAATGAACGCAGTCGGAAACACTATCTTTGAAACTTGCAAAACGTATCTTGTTCAGCAAGGTAAATTTTTGCTTATGTTAGAAGTGTTAATAGGTTTGTGTATAGCATTCTATTTTTGGTATTTACAAAATATGCCTCTAAAATCAGTTTTAATCATATTGGGTTGGTCCGTTTTGGGTATTTTAGGCTCATATATGGTTGCGTGGTTCGGTATCAGAATGAATACGCTTGCAAACTCAAGAACTGCATTTACCGCCCTTAAAGGTAATCCGTTAAACATATTGAACATTCCGCTTAAAGCAGGTATGAGCATCGGTGTATTACTCGTATCAATAGAGTTAATTATGATGCTTATTATTTTACTGTTTGTTCCCGGAGAACTCGCAGGTGCTTGCTTTATCGGTTTTGCAATAGGTGAATCTTTAGGTGCTTCCGCTCTTCGTGTCGCAGGTGGTATTTTCACAAAAATTGCAGATATCGGTTCAGACTTGATGAAAATTCAGTTCGGTATCAAAGAGGATGATCCTCGTAACCCCGGTGTTATTGCTGATTGTACAGGTGATAACGCAGGCGACTCAATCGGACCTACTGCAGACGGATTTGAAACATACGGTGTAACCGGTGTTGCGCTTGTTAGTTTTATTCTTTTGGGCGTATTCAAAGACTTCCAAGTTCAATTACTTGCTTGGATTTTTACTATGAGATTCCTAATGATTATTACTTCTGTTGTCGCTTACTGGATTAACGGAATTTATACAAAATTATGTTTAGCAAAAGCTGAACACTTTGATTTTGAAGCACCTTTAACATCTTTAGTTTGGATAACATCCATACTATCTATCGGGATGACATTCGGTGTAAGCAACTACTTATTAAAAGACTTGCCTGCAAACTTATGGTTAGTTCTTTCAATAATCATTTCTTGCGGTACTTTGGGTGCAGCACTCATACCTGAAGCAACTAAGGTATTTACTTCTCCAAAAGCTAAACATACTCACGAAGTTGTTGTAGCTTCAAAAGAAGGCGGTGCATCACTTACAATCCTTTCAGGCATTGTATCAGGAAACTTCTCCGGTTTCTGGATAGGAGCAATCGTTGTATTACTGATGGGACTGGCATATTTTGCAAGCCTGAACATCCCAACCGATGTTATGATTTACCCCTCAGTATTTGCATTTGGTTTGGTTGCATTCGGTTTCTTAGGTATGGGACCTGTTACTATTGCAGTTGACTCTTACGGTCCTGTTACCGATAATGCTCAATCAGTTTATGAATTGTCATTGATTGAAGAAATTGACGGGGTAAAAGAAGGTATTGAAAAATACTACGGATTTACACCGGATTTTGAAAATGCAAAGAAGTTCTTGGAAGAAAATGACGGCGCAGGAAATACATTCAAAGCAACTTCTAAGCCTGTACTTATCGGTACAGCTGTAGTTGGTGCAACAACAATGATTTTCTCATTAATATTGGTAATCAAAGAAACATTGGGTATTCAACCTGAGATGATATTAAACTTGCTAAATCCATACACACTTCTTGGTTTCATCGCAGGCGGTGCGGTAATTTACTGGTTCAGCGGTGCTTCAATGCAGGCTGTTACAACAGGTGCATACAGAGCAGTTGAATACATCAAAGACAATATTAAATTAGGTGAAGCAGACGAAAAGAGCGCAAACCTTGCTAACTCAAAAGAAGTTGTTAAGATTTGTACTCAATACGCTCAAAAAGGTATGTACAATATCTTTATTGCACTGTTCGGTTTTGCACTTGCTCTTGCTTGCCTGTCAGCACCAATGGGAAATGACAATGCTCCTGTATCATTCTTTGTAAGTTACTTAATAGCAATTGCAGTATTTGGTCTGTTCCAAGCTGTATTTATGGCAAACGCAGGCGGATGCTGGGATAACGCAAAGAAAATTGTAGAAGTTGATATGGCAGAAAAAGGAACACAGCTTCACGAAGCTACAGTTGTTGGCGATACTGTCGGAGATCCTTTCAAAGATACTTCTTCAGTTGCAATGAATCCGATTATTAAGTTTACAACCCTGTTTGGTCTGCTTGCAATGGAAATTGCAATTGCTCCGGCTTTCAAAGAAAACGCAAAAATTTGGGGCTTCGTAATCCTTATAATCGCATTAATCTTCGTTATACGTTCATTCTATGCAATGAGAATACCGGAGAAAAAATAGAGCTTTCAGCTAATAAAAAGAGGCTGTTCAAATATTTGAACAGCCTCTTTTTTTTGTAATATTTAAACTTATGCAAAATATTTACCCCTTATTTGCCTCTGCGATATTTACTCTTGTGTTTGTCCTTACGATATTTGCCCCTTATAGATTTACCCATTATATTTACCCCCCAAATTATATTTACCCCTAATCTCCGTCATCATTGTAGTCATTAATAACCTTTCTTCTTACTTCTCCTGATTTTTGACGAATGAAAGGATCTTGTGTATTTTGTTGAATTTTAGCTATTATCTCCATTTTATCACCAAAGCTGTATTCCTCAGGATCTGTCGGCTCATATTTTATTTTATGTAAAAGTCTGTCGTTAATTTCGTGTGTATTATATGCGATAAGTTTATCAGCTTCTTTTTGTACAATATTTGTTTGGGTGCTGTTTATAGAATTTATTTGCATTTTTTATTCCTTCTCATTTAAGTATAAAACATGTAAATAAATTTTTTGCCGGTAATAAAACTTTTATTAAAATCTTAATTAAAAATTAATTATTTGTTAAATTATAACTACTTGATTTACCCATTTGTTTTATATACGATAAAAGAGTTAAGAGAAAGTTTTACTAATAAGAAGGAGTAAAAATTATGGTAAACGTAGCAATTAACGGATTCGGAAGAATCGGTAGAAACACATTAAGAGCAGCTATCAGAGAAGGTATCTTTGATAAGATTAACTATGTTGCAATCAATGACCCTGGTTTAAAACCTGAAGATGCAGCAAGAATTTTTAAATATGACTCAGTTATGGGTAAATTTGACGGTGAAGTTGAAGCTTATGACGAAGGTATTATTGTAAACGGAAAGAAGATTAAATTCTTTGCAGAAAAAGATCCTGCAAATCTTCCTTGGAAAGATTTAGGTGTAGAAGTTGTTGTTGAATCAACAGGTTTCTTCACAGATGCAACTAAAGCTCACGCTCACATTGATGCAGGTGCTAAGAAAGTTATTATCTCTGCTCCTGCAACAAACGAAGATAAAACAATTGTTTTAGGCGTAAATGATAAAGAATATGATCCTGCAAAACACAACGTAATTTCTATGGCATCTTGTACAACAAACTGCTTAGCACCGGTTGCTAAAGTTATTGATGAAAAATTCGGCATCGTAAAAGGTTTGATGACAACTGTTCACTCATATACAGGTGACCAAAGAATCTTAGACGCAGGTCACAAAGATCCTCGTCGTGCAAGAGCAGGTGCTTTGAATATCGTTCCTACAAAGACAGGTGCAGCTAAAGCTGTTGCATTAGTACTTCCTCAATTAAAAGGTAAATTGGACGGTTTCGCTATGAGAGTTCCTACACCTGACGTTTCTTTAGTTGACGTTGTATTTGAACTTTCTAAAGACGTTACAGTAGAAGAAGTAAACGCAGCATTAAAAGAAGGCGCTGACGGACACGTTCTTTGCTACACTGAAGAACCGTTAGTATCTTCTGACTATGTTGGAACAAGCCAATCTTCAACAGTTGACGCTTTGTTAACTCGTGTAATGGGCGGAAACCAAGTTAAGATTATTTCTTGGTACGATAACGAAATGGGTTATTCTACAAGATTAGCTGAAACTACTTTGATGGTTGCTTCAAAGTTATAGTCAAAGGCACTAGGGCAGTAAGCTAATAAGGCACTAGGAAGAATAAAATTATAAAATCGTCCAATCTTGAATTCAAGATTGGACGATTTTTAATGCCATTTTTAGGCATTAGTGGCATTGTATTACTGTAGTATTGTAAATCAATCATAGCCGGAGATTATTTTACGAGCAAGTCCTCACCCCTGCTGGAAACAAGATGCGAGCAGAGAATGAAAGCAAAAGCGATACTCATTTAATGCGAACAGGTCAAGAGTGAGCTGAAGAGGTATAGTTATACTGGTTTCTCCCTACTATTCCTAACCCTCTTGCTGGTATGCCCAAGCCGAGTGGTTATGAATACTCTCCATTGATTCACATTCCACTTCAAAAGAATCAATTATATCATTTTTTCTCAACAAAAGAACAACATCTCTTAAAACATCTTCTACAAATTTTGGATTATCGTACGCATGTTCCGTTACATATTTTTCATCTTCCCTCTTTAGAAGCGGATAAAGCGCAGATGATGCACAATTCTCGACATCTTGGATTAAATCTTCCAGCCATATATGCTCGTCTTCCGGATATGTTATCCTTACTGATACCAAAGCTCTTTGATTATGAGCTCCGTATTCGGAAATCTCTTTGGAACACGGGCATAATGTAGTAATCGGGACTTTTACACCAAGATAAAACTTATATTCTTCGTCTTCCTCTCCGTAATTATCAATTACACCTTCGAAAGAACAGTCATAACACATTGGTGCGGATATTTTTGTTACAGGAGATGTTTTATTGATAAAATATTTGAATTCAAACTTCAGATATCCGCTTTTTGCATTAAGTTTTTCAACAATCGCTTCTATACAGCCTTTGACATCAATTCCAAGCAAGTGTTTATTCCGCCATTCATTTAAAACTTCGACAAAGCGTGACATATGTGTCCCTTTGTATTTGGCAGGAAGCGAAACCCCTACGGTAGCTGAAGAATATATTGTAATATCTTCTGCAGTTTTTCTTTGCACTTTTAGAGGAAGTTCCACACCTTTTACACCGACTTTTTGAATGTCAATTCCACGGCTGTCAGTTTGATTCTGAACATCTTTCATTACACGGGCTCCACCCCTTCAAATGATTTTTGTTCTAATGCTAAGAGAAGCTTTAATGCCGCAACTCTTTGGATTTTTGCCGGAGCATTTCTCAATAGTTCAACACCCTTAAGCATCATAGGGTCGTTGTCATACCAGCGGTTTCCCTTACCTTGATACGTATTAATTATCTCGTAAACGTGTTCTATTACTTCACCTGCAACTTGCTCCTGAAGCTTTAGCATAAAATCTGCCGCTTCACTTTGAGTTTCTTCGGGCGAAAGTCTTAAAAGCTCCAATGCTTCTTTTAAAATCGGATCTGAATCATACCAGCGTTTGTTAATCATAATATCTTCCTCTCAATTCTATTTTATTGTATAATAAATTCAAATAAATTAAAAGTTTCTGTTACTAATTTAGGTTATTTTTGCGGAGGGTTGTGAATGAAATTTTTATTGATAAACGGTGCAAATCTTAATATGTTA
>CADBXV010000056.1 GCA_902798645.1 uncultured bacterium | reverse complement strand
AAAAAATGAGTTTTATAAAAACGGTAAACTTTGGTGTTCAGACGAAACAAAATATGTAAGCGGTAAAAAAGTATCAATATATAAAGACCAAAACGGAAAAGAAATCACTTTTGGTGAATTTTGGGATTTATACAGAAGTGCCGGCTCTAATAAAAACAAACCGAATGACAATTCAAAATTTGATAAAGCGAAAGATACTAAATTAGATTCAATAAACGCAAAGCCGGATTCTATAAGTATAAACAGGTTTAATAAAGACATAGATATATAAAGTAAAAAGGCAATTCTCAAAAATTGAGAATTGCCTTTTTTCTCTCCCTTTTCTTCTTTTTTATGCCCTAATATTATTTTTTGACAAGCTTGCTTTTAACCCTTGAGCCAAATCATGGCGGCCGCTCTTTTCATATATTGCAGTCATTGATTCTAAAAATTTTAAGTTATCAATATTTGGATTACCTTGATTTACAGGAGCTGTATTAACAGGTGTTGTATGTTTTTTTACCGGCTGCTGTAACGGCATTGTTACTGTTGCAGTTCCTGCGTTTTGTCTTGCCTGTGCAACTTGACGTTGTAGCATCGCTTGTTGATTTCTTAAAAGAGGACTTACATATTGCTGCATTCTCGGATTATGGAATTGAACAGGCTCTTGCTCGTATGGATTTTGATTTTCTTTTTGATAAGCACTTAAACCGTAATTTACATTTGTAAAAGGTTTTTCAGTATTTGTATAAGATGAAATCGGACTTGCCCCTCTGTACATTTCGATTTCTCTTTCATTCATATTTTGACTTAAACCGATTTTCATATCCGGCTCTTTACGTTTAAACAATCTGATTACCGCAAAAGCCAGTAAGCCGACTAAACCATATGAAAAAGCTTTATTCATTGTATCTTTTACATCACTTACGGAATCGTCCAATTCAGAACTTATTGAAGATGATTTTCTTGTAATTTTATTAAACAAAGAAGATGTTTTTCCTTGAAGATTTTCTTCTCTGTATATTGGAGCATAACTATCAATAGGACTATTTAACTTAACTTGTTGTTTATTTTCTTTAGCTGAATTATTTTTAATAACCGGTAATACAGAGTCAAATGAAATACTTGAGCCTTCTGCATTTTCTGCTTGGAAGAAAATATTAACGCCGTTTGATGTGTTTTCAACCATTACAGTATCTACATTTGAAACATTGTTGTAAACGGTGTTTAATGTTTTTGAAGCTCTTATCCCCTTCATATCTAAAGTTATCTTATTGGGTGCTTGAACATTTTTCTTTACATCAACAGCTTTATCCGCTGTTAAAACAATATTATAAGTATCCTTTACCGGAACAATCTCAATCGACTGTAATACATTTTCCTCTGCACACACTGTCAGCATGGATAATATCATACCTATAAATAACAACGCTTTCTTCATCATAAAAAACTCTCTCCCTTAATTAAAAGTGTACATGATTGGCATGCCCATGCCATCAATCAAGAGATTATAATTTTAAAATCAAACATAGACCATTTGGTCTAGTGTACATTTTATTCTTCATTCCTTCATATAAAGTATTTATTTTTCGCAAAAAAACGATATAATGATACTATGCGTGTAGTAGAAAGCAGTGAATTAAGTAATTATAAAGTACTTCCGTTTGATTTATTTACGGAAAATAAAACAAAAATACTTGAAGCCGGAGAAGTCTTAACACCCGGAAAACTTATTATGCTAAAAAACTACGTTCGCATATATGCGGAAGACTTTTTGGGAGAAAAGGAAGAAAATAAACAACAATCCGAACAAGTTAATGTAAAAACAAGTGCTCAAAGATTGCGTAATTTTTCTTATGAATCACTTGATCCTGATGATTTTAATACTGTAATCAACAAAGAATCCGCAATGAAGATGGACACCCAAATAAAAATAAAATACTTCTTTAAAAGAATCTTTGACTTGTTGCTCCAAGGATACTATGATGATGCGATTTTAAAAATGCAATCATTAGTTAATATAATAAGAAATGAATCGTTCAAAACTTTATGCAAAACGGGCAAAGGCTCAAAAATAAGATTTATGGGAGAATACGAACTCTGCCATCCTCTTAATGTTGCAGTAATTGCTTGTTTAATTGCTAAAAAATTGGACTATGCCCCAAGAGCAATGGATGAGTTGATTCTTGGTGCGCTGCTTCATGATATCGGAAAATTGGAAATTAATCTTGACGGAGAATCTGCTATTTTATCTACAAACGAAGATGAAATGCGTGAACATACAGTTCTTGGGTACAAAATGATTTTGGAAAAATTCGGATTGTCGGAATCAATCGCAAAAATAGCACTTGAACACCACGAAAATAACGACGGCTCCGGATACCCAAAAGGATTGTCAAATGACTTTATATCTGAGTATGCACAAATTATTAATGTTGCAAACTACTATGATAACTTAGCAAATAACAGAACTCACGTTATAGTCACAAATAACCGTGAAGCTCTCAGAGAAATGCTGGATGTCGGAACAAGAAAATTCTCTGCAAAAATGCTCTATACATTTATCAATATGTTTAATTATGATGATGTCAACGATTTTAACGATATGATGATATAATCTCTTAGATAAAATTAAACCATAAAGTAATATTCTCTTTATGACAATCCTGTTTTTATGTCACAAGCGTGAAATAAATTTAGTCAACACTAAATGATTATCATTAAAAATTTCTTAACATGATATAATTGTTACAAAAAGGGATTGTATGATTAAGAATTTATTAAAAGAGAGAATACTTATACTTGACGGAGCTATGGGTACAAATATTCAGAAGTTTGGTTTAACCGAAGCTGATTACAGAGGAGATATCTTCAAAGAACATGCGGTGGATTTGAAAGGAAATAATGACATTCTTGCACTCACACGACCGGATGTAATAAAAGATATTCACAGACAATTTTTGGAAGCAGGCGCAGATATTATTGAAGCAAACACCTTTGGCGCAAACAGAATCTCTCAAAGAGAATATAAGCTTACTCATATGATAAAAGATTTAAATATGGCTTCGGTAAGAATAGCAAAAGAAGCCGCAAAAGAATTTTCTACACCGGAAAAGCCCCGTTTTGTTGCAGGCTCAATAGGTCCTACAGGAAAAACCGCTTCCATTTCTCCAAATGTTGAAAAACCATCGTACAGAGATATAACTTTTGACGATTTAGTTGATGCTTACAAAGAACAAGCTGAATTTCTTGCAGAAGAAGGCATTGACGTATTTTTAATTGAAACAATATTTGATACACTAAATGCAAAAGCTGCTATTTATGCAATAAAAAAGGTTTTGGAAGAAAAAAACAAAGATATTCCCATTATGATTTCAGTAACTCTAACCGACAGATCAGGAAGAACACTTTCAGGGCAAGAATTGGAAGCTTTTTATTACAGTATTGAATACGCAAAACCGCTTTCTGTCGGAATAAATTGTGCCATGGGTATAAACGACATGAAACCTCACATTATCGAACTTGCAGACTACGTTAACTGTTATATAAGTTTATACGCTAATGCAGGTTTGCCTGATGCTTTCGGGAACTACAAAGACTCTCCTGAAGTAATGGCAAAAGGGTACTTAGATTTAGCAGAAAAAGGTTGTGTAAATATTTGTGGAGGCTGCTGCGGAACAACACCAGCACACATAAAAGCTATTTCTGAGGCATTAAAAGATGTAAAACCAAGACCATTGCCTAAATTAGCTAACAAATGTACTTTTGCAGGTTTAGAACCGTTTGTATTTAAGCAGGGTAACAATAACTTTATTATGGTCGGAGAAAGAACAAATGTAACCGGTTCTTTGAAATTTGCAAAACTTATAGAAGAAAATAATATTGAAGAAGGAATAAATATAGCTAAAAAGCAAATTGAAAACGGCGCAAATATAATAGACATTAATATGGACAAGGGCTTAATTGATTCAAAAAAAATGATGGTTGAGTTTTTAAACTATGCGGCTACAGAGCCTGATGTAGCAAAAGTTCCTTTTATGGTGGATTCTTCAAAATTTGATGTTATAAAAGCAGGTTTAAAATGCATTCAAGGTAAGGCTATAGTTAATTCAATAAGCTTAAAAGAAGGAGAAGAAAAATTTATAGAACACGCCCGTGAGATAAATAATCTTGGAGCAGGAATGATAGTTATGGCTTTTGACGAAATAGGACAAGCATCTACAACTGAACGCAGAGTAGAAATTGTTGAAAGAGCGTACAAAATCTTAAAAGAAAAAGTTGGTGTTCCTGATGAAAATATAATATTTGATCTAAATATATTTCCTGTTGCAACAGGAATGAAAGAACATAACATTAATGCAATTTCTTTTATTGAAGCGGTAAAAATCATAAAATCAAAATTTCCAAAAGTACTAATATCAGGCGGCGTCAGCAATTTATCTTTCTCTTTCAGAGGTTTAAGTCGTGTAAGAGAAGCTTTGCACAGCGTATTTTTGTACCACGCAATTAATGCAGGTATGGATATGGGCATAGTTAATGCCGGAATGATAGAAATTTATGATGAAATTGAAGAGCCACTGAGAACTTTATGTGAAAACGTAATTCTTAATAAATCTGACGATGCCGGTGAAAAGCTTTTGGAATACGGAGAAAGATTTAAGGGAGAATCATTAAAAGAAAATGATAAAACTAAAAATGAATGGAGAAAAAACTCTGTTGAAGAACGATTGCAATATGCTTTAATGAAAGGGAATACAGAGTTTCTAAAAGAAGACATTTTAGAAGGACTAAAAAAATATCGACCGCTTGAGCTTATCGAACAACCTTTAATGGATGGTATGGATAAAATAGGTGCACTGTTCGGTGAAGGTAAAATGTTTCTGCCACAAGTAGTAAAAAGTGCAAGGGTGATGAAACAAGCAGTAGACATTATCAAAGAACATTTACCTCAAAACACCGAGCAAAAACATATCGGAAAAATTATTCTTGCAACAGTAAAAGGAGATGTTCACGATATAGGGAAAAATATTCTTTCACTGATACTTACCTGTAATAACTTTGAAGTAATCGACCTTGGTGTAATGGTCAGCTGCAAAGATATTCTTGAAGCAGCAAAAGAGCAAAAAGCTGATTTAATAGGTTTATCAGGTTTAATAACACCTTCCTTAGACGAAATGATTACAGTTGCCGAACAAATGGAAAAAGAAGGGCTAAACCTTCCGGGACTGCTAATTGGCGGTGCAACGACTAGCAAACTTCATACAGCTCTTAAAATAGCTCCAAAATACCACGGAGTTGTAGTTCATACAGCCGGTGCTTCAGAAGTCGCCCCGATTGCACAAAAAATCATTAATGGTGATAAAAAGTTTATCCAATCTATAAAAGATGAACAGAAAAAATTGGTGGAAGAATATTATCAGACAATTATATAAATTACATTTTTATTTACAGACTATATTGCAGACATACAATTCATTTGTTCATTAAGAATTTTATTAATATCCTTTGGTAATACAGAATCAAGTGCTATAGAATTTTGTATTTTTTTACCGGATTTTAACGCTTTTATTAAGCTTTCTATATTTGCAAAAGTCCAATGATTGCAAGTTATTTCAGTCATACTTTGTTGATTTTTGCGGTTAAATTTATTTTCTTTTATATACAACAATGCTTTTTGCATTGAAGTTATTGCTTTTGACGAGATACTTGAAACTTTTGATGTAATTTGTTCCGTGTCTATAACAACATCTGTTTGAGCTTTTTTGATATTCAATACTAAATTCTGTATTTGTTTTTTATCAGTAATATCAGATACTTTAATCATGTCTTTTATCTTTATATTTTTGTAAATCACATACAATAAACTACAACAATAACTTACATATACATAAAGTATTTTTCTTTTTTGAAATTGCTTATAACACAATGAATGTAAAGCTAAAAAAGACTACAGCAAAAAACATAAGGAATTTCGTACAAAATACTTAAACCTTATGTTTTTTAACTTTTATTATTTTGTTAAATTTACCTATTCAACAGTTACGGACTTAGCTAAGTTTCTCGGCTGATCAACATCTTTACCCAAGAATTCCGCAATATAATATGCTAATAACTGTAATGGAACAATAGCTAAGGCTGGTGACAATATCTCCGATATTTCAGGAACTCTTATAATATCTTCAAATAATTCTTCCAACTTGTGATCATCAGAATCAGTAAGCGCAATCATTCTTGCGTTTCTTGCTTTTGCTTCTTCTGCATTTGATAAAATCTTTTCATAAACTTTGCCCTTCATCAGGATTGCAAGTACAGGCATTGAATCGTCTAACATTGCAATAGGACCATGTTTAAGTTCTCCGGCAGAATAACCTGTTGCGTTAATATAGCTAATCTCTTTCAGCTTTAATGCGCCTTCTAACGCAGTCGGGAAGTTAATTCCTCTTGCAACAAAAATAAAGTCTTTGAATGAAGAAAATTTACGTGCAATTTTTTGAATATCTTCTTTGTGAGTTAAAATTTTATCAATCTTTTGAGGAAGAAGAATTAATTCGTGTTTCAACTCATTCAACTCTTTTTCTTCAATAGAACCCTTAACTTCTGCCATATATATTGCAAGCAGATAGAAAGAGATTAATTGTGCCATATAAGATTTTGTAGCAGCTACAGAAACTTCTATTCCGGCATTTACAGGGACTAAACTATCTGCTTCACGTGCCATTGTTGAATCAGGTCTGTTAGTCACAATAAGAATGTGTGATCCTTTTTTCTTTGCAAGTCTTATTGCTGTAATTGTATCAGCTGTTTCTCCGGATTGCGAAACACCTATCACAAGCGTATTCTCATCTGTTATTGTCTTTCTGTATATGTATTCACTTGATGCTTCTACTTCAACAGGAATTCCGCAAAAGTCCTCAATAATATATTTTCCTACCATTGCTGCGTGGAGAGAAGTACCGCATGCCACGATTTGTATACGGTTTAAATCTTTCAACTTTGATTTATCCAACGTAACTTCATTTAGTGAAATCGGCTCATCAAAAGTTTTTAATTTACCTGTTAAAACATTTCTTACAATATCAGGCTGTTCGTGAATTTCTTTAAGCATAAAGTGCTTATAGCCCATTTTTGACAGTGCTACAGGCTCCCATGGCAAAGTTTCTATCTTTAATGGAATCTCATTATTTTCTATATCAATAACTTTAGCATCATCAGGCGTTAGGGTAACAATTTGATTATCATCAAGATACATTGCCCTTTTTGTATATTGAATTAATGCAGGAATGTCGGAAGCTACATAATTTTCACCCTTACCAAAACCGATAACCAGAGGGGCATTTCTTCTTGTTGCAACAATTGTATTTTTTACATCTTGGTGAATTACAGCCAGAGCGTATGCACCTTCTATTTCTAATGTTGCGAGTCGTACAGCTTCTGTTAAATCATGTGTCTGAGCAAATTTTGATGCTACAAGATGCGCTACCGTTTCAGTATCTGTTTGAGAACGGAATGTACAGCCTTGTGCTTCAAGTTTAACTCTTAATTCTTTGTAGTTTTCGATAATACCGTTATGAACAACTGCTACACGACCGCAGTTGCATGTATGAGGGTGAGCGTTAGCAATAGAAGGAACACCGTGAGTCGCCCATCTTATATGACCTATACCTATGGTTGATTTAGAAATCTCTGAATAATTTTTTTCTACAATATTTCTAAGGTTTTGAAGCTTGCCTTGAGCCTTAAATAATTGAACTTTTCCGTCTATATTTAAAGCAACACCGGAAGAATCATATCCTCTGTATTCAAGACTGGTTAAGCCTTCCAATAAAATATCTACTGCTGTTTTATTTCCAACATATCCAACGATTCCGCACATAAATCTCTCCTATACTATTCCATTATTTTAACATAAATAAATAAAATTCCGATTAAGAATATATAAATATTTGTAACATTTTAATGCGGAAAAAGTATTAATTCTTTTCTTCTGTAAAAACTATCTGCCTAGATCATCATTTACCTTTACGGAAATAGGCAAGGGCTGCGGTGATGATAGCAATGATGCCAAAAATTGTAAGATATCGTTTAAGATTGAATTCATGTTTTTCTTTCTCCTTTTTTGCACCTTCATATATATCTGTATTTATTGCTTGCATTTTTTTTGTTGCTTCCCTGTCCGAGAATGCTTTTGGGTTAGGCAAAGTTATTGCAATGTCATTAGGATTGAGTTTTGGTCTTTGTACTTTCATGTTATCGGAAGTATGTGCCTCAATAATCAATTGCGAATTCTCCCGAGCTTTCATAGACGGGAATTGTTGTATAGGGTAGTTATTATAGGTTTTAATATCAGACATGTTAGAACAATTCTCCATAATGCAAAAGTTTATTAAGCCTGTTTTTAGGCAGGTACATCATTCCGATTTGGGCAGGAATATCCGGCATATTATTTTTCAGACATTCTTCCATTACTGCATTGCATACCGGATCCGTAAACCGAAATCCGAGCTTATAGAAAAACAGTGCCGGTGAAGATTCCTTTAATATCGGGGCGGAAAAAGTCACAATACGTCCTTCCGCTCGTGAATCAAACATTGCTTTCTCAGCAAGCTGTTTTAGCGCTTCTGTTCCCAGTCCGTTTCGTGGCTTAGGTGACTGAATATAATCTATTATATAGCAATTTTTTAAATATTTTGTCTTTCGTTTATACGTTCGCGGCGTATATATCGGCGAAGACGAAGACGAGCTAAAGAAATTATTCTTTTCATAACTTTTTAAAATCTCACTGTACTTGCCCTTATATTCAATTTCTTCTTCTACAATATCGACATAATCGTCATCAATTTCACCGGGGATAACTATATTATCTCCACGCTTTATTTTCTTTACACGAAGTGTCGCCTTTTCTTTAAGCAGAGGTGTTTTAAAGCCTAATATTGCGGGCATACTCATGCTCGTAACAGACGGTGTTGCCTTAGCAACAGTCATCTGTGGACGCATGTCCATAGTCGAAATGTTGTTAATCATACCTACCTAACCTATATTTATCTAACCTTACATATATAAAGTAATCTTTTCTTCAAAAATTGCTTTTTTTAGTTGATTCTTGATTAAGTTTGTTACAAATGTTTACAAAATTACAAAACGTAACAGAAATTCTACCCTTTCCATTTGGAGAGGGTAGAATTTCAACTTGAGGGGGAATAGTAATATTTACCCCCAGAATGTTAGAAATTCGGGTGAGGGTTAAACTTGTTGATTTTATCGTATTAACCCTCTCCCACCATTGTAACTTTCGAGTACACCTCTCAAGAACAATGGTAACCTCTCCCATCGGAGAGGTGCTGATGTGCTTCCTGCTGACCTGTTACCTCCTGAGTTTTTCAAACGGGCTTTCAGGCCCTCTTTCAGGAAGAAATCTTGCATCAATAAATCTGTAGTCTATAAATTTACCGTCTGTATCTCTTTCTATCTCAAACTTGGTATGTAAAACTTGAGTTGCACCTTTACTGTCTTTTATTCTTCTTGGATAGTAATTTACATAATCAAAGCCTTCATAATTATATTTACGCAGTGCTTTTTTGTATTCAGGTGTTTCGGCTTCTTCTTTAGATGCACCATTATCTATTAATTTCTTTTTTATTGCTCTTTGTTTTCCAAGTTCTTTTGCAAACTTATTATTAAAATCCTTAGGATTAGTTATAAGATATGCAGTTGATGCTGAAAAATCTGTTGTACCATGTACTACGTTATAGAATGAGCGAACATTAGGATTTAACCTATAATCTACATCAACAGCCGCTATGTAGCTTCTGAGTTTTTGTGCCGGAACATCCAGAAGCTCATATAAACTTTTTAGTCTTCCTTTAATACTTCTTTTTTCTTTATCGCTTATATCTCTTTTATTAAGCTGCTTTTCAAGTTTTTGTACATCAGTCAGCGCTTTTTTTATTGAAGATTGTAAAATCTCAACGATTCTTTTTTGAAAGCCTTCCACTACTTCTTTTTGTGCAACCGGAGCATAACTTCCGTTAACTTCGGAAACCCAATGTACAACAGGAAATGCTGACTTAAAATTTGTTTGTTGGTATTGATTATAATTTGTTTGCAGAATTTTCATATTAGTATTAAAACTTGTAAAAATAAAATTTGCCGGTTATAGCAAAAAAATTTTTTTTATGTTTTATAAAAAATATGAAGATACAAAATACAAATATTAATTTTAGACAAAAATACCCAACAGGACGGATTTTAGAGATTACAACAAAAAAAATCTTTGAACCTGACGGTGTCAGCGGATACATAGAAACACTAAAACAAATTCATGGGAATGTACCGAGGTATACAGGTCATCAAGGATACAGAAGATATGCTGATGAAGTAACCGTAAAAATCTTATCTAAATATCCAGAAATTGCAGCAGCAACTCAAGATATTTTGGATATAGCAGAAAAAAACAGCAGTCCTTTTGCAAAAGATTTAAAAGTTATGGTACAGCCTGTTTTAGATAGATTTGAAAAAGATATTGATATCGTTATATAAAAACTTTTAAGCATTTAATATCATTTGAACATTTTTCTCCTACTGCAGAAAGAATTTGGTTGGCTGTTAAAACAACAATTCCGTCCGGAATATTTTTTATGCATTTTATTGACATTCCATGTGATATTTTTTCAAATTCTTTTTCTGTCAGTTCATATTTAGGATAATCTAAATAATCAATTGGAGAAATTAAGTTTGTTTCTACTTGTTCTTTTGAACTGAGTTCATCTAACTTTACAGACTCGTTTATTTTAAACATTCCGGCTTGCACCCTGACTAGTTTTATTAAATGACCGTATGTGCCCAGTTCTTCTCCCAAATCATTTGCAACAGAGCGGATATATGTTCCTTTTGAACAAGATATATATATTTCCAATTGACGATTGTCTTCGTTGTAATTTAAGATTTTGAGTTCGCTTATATTTACTCTTCTCGGTTTTATCTCAACTTCTTGCCCATTCCTTGCGTAATCGTAAAGTTTTTTTCCGTTAACCTTGATTGCTGAATAAATAGGCGGAAGTTGTTCAATATCACCTCTAAAACCATTTAAAGCCTTTTCTATTTCTTCTTTTGTAACAATTTTATCTGATACATTTACAGCTTCGCCTTCAATATCATATGTTGTTGTAGATTTGCCGAGTTGAATGGTGCCTATGTATGCTTTATCATCTTTCAGGTATTCGATTAATCTTGTAGCTTTACCTATACATATAGGTAAAACACCTTCCGCAAGCGGATCTAAAGTTCCGGTATGTCCGATTTGCTTAACTTTTGTAACTCGCCTTAAAATCGCAACAACATCGTGAGATGTTTTGCCTTGGGGTTTATAAACATTCAGAAAACCAAACATTATTTTATCTCACCGCTTGAGATTTTGTTAATTAAATCTAAAACACGAGAACCTTGTTCAAGAGCATCTGTACAAACAAGTTTAATCTCAGGTGTAACTCTTAAGCGAATACGTTTTCCGATTTCGTAACGAATTTTACCTGTGTTACGTTCCATAATCTCTTTATCTTTTTCAACCTGTTCAGGAGAGCCCAGTACACTATATATAATTTTAGCATATGCGTTATCGTGTGATACTTCAACATCGACAACTGATACAACACCTTCAAGTCCTCTGATTTCTTTTCTTATAATGTCAGACACATCACGCATAAGCTCTTTTCTCACACGCTCATTTCTTAAAGTAGTCATACCGTTTCTCCTTTTGCATACCTAATGTTTATATTATAACATGGATTTTTAATTATTTTGTAGTTCGTCTAAAAATTCTTTGTTCTTATCAAGCGTATCTTGCGAAGCAACAATTGCATAAATTGGTTTATTAGAAAAGATTTTTTTTGCACATTCAATAATATCTTTTTTTGTTAATTTATCAATTTCATTATAGATTTTATTATTCATATCAATGCTACTGATTTTTGCATAATTTCCTTCGTTATTTAATAAGTCAGCCTTAATTGCTCTTTTTGCAATTTCAAAGTCTTCATCCGTAAATTCACCGTTTGTTAGCGCTTTTATTTGACGATTAAAACCGTTTATTGATTTTTGTACATTGTCATAACTATATTCACCAATCTCTTTGTTATCGGTTGTTGTTAAAATATTTAATGACAGTTGACCTTGATTTCCTGTTCCTGCATAATTCGAATAAACAGAATATGCAAGATTTTCTTTTTCTCTTAAGACATCAAAAAGCCCAATACTTGAAGATGACAGAATTGAATTCATAACAGGAATAACAGCTTTTTCTTTGATACTGTTATCACGTTCAAATCTAAATACTTCAGAAATATCTGCTTGCGAGTTATGGCTGGCAACGGTTATAACTGCAGGTTTTTTGATTTCTTTATACATCGAAAGAATTTTATATTCGTTTGGTTCAACTTCTTTTAATTCGTTTATATTCTTCAGAATATTATATTTAACTTCTCTTTCTGACTTTTTCGGAATGTTTGCGGTAACTATTCCTCTTGAATTTTTAATAATAAATTTATGTAACTCTTTTACATCATCAACAGTAACTTTATCTAAACCTTTTATAACATCATCACGACTAAACAAGAAAGGATTAATGTACGCATCTGCATCTTTTTGTAAAAGCTGAGAAGTTGTTTGAACTCTTACCATTCTGTCTTTTATTCTTCCTACTGCAGTTTTGATATTTTCTTCACTTATATTCGGGTTAAATATAAGCTCTTCCATTTTGTTTAATCCTAGTTGATAGTTATTAATATCTCCGCTCATACCAACAGAGATACCGGCTTGTCCTGCTTTAGCGGAAATATTCAAGTTGTTTTTGTCCTTAAATTCATTAAATTTATCTACCGGCATATTCGGTGTTCCCATAGTATACAATTCATTTAAAACTTCAACAACGCCGGCTTTTTTTGTATAAGGAATATCATTTTGAAGCCTTAGAGATACATTTATGTTATTAGAATTTGTATTGTAAAAACCTATATCATAATTGTTTTTAAGTTTGTACTCGCTAACTTCGCTTGTATCTACAGGCTGTCTTGTTTTTACACCTTTAAATGAAAGTTCTGTTGTTTTAGTCGGATGAACAACAGTAATTGCTGATTTTGATACGTCGAAGTATTCTTTTATCGCATTACTGAGTTCTTCAGGCGTAATTGAATCAAGAATTTTATTATACTTTGTTACATATTCTATATCATTATCCAAAACTGAATATCCTATGCAGTCATTTACTGCGGAAGAATGTTCCAAAAACGATTCATTATCTTGTTTTAATCTTTGTTTTAGCCTTTCTGTCGTTTCTTCGGAAATATGTTTTTTGTGTGAAAGATTATTAAATATGACATTCAATACTTCTTCTGTATTTTGTTCTGAAGGATTCATTGCCATAAACGCAAATCTCGGACTGTTCGGATTAGTAGAAATTTTTTCACTGCTGATAATTGGGGCAGAATTAAACTTCTTAAGCTTAGGAATTAATCCGGCTTCGTGTGAATTAAGATAAGTTGTTGCAAGCTCAAATAAGATTTTTCCTTTTGTATCGTTGTTCTTTGGACCTGTAAATCCTAAAACAATTTCCGCCGAGCTTGTTTTATCTGATTGAAAATCTTTTCTGACTACAGTTTGTATCGAATTTAGTTTTTCTTCAAACCTTTGCCCTTTTGAAACTTTGTTCGAATTAAAGTTTTTTGATACAAGTTTAATTGCTTCATCAGGATTTACATCTCCTGTTATAACAATGTTTGTATTGTCGGGTGTGTAGTATTTATTATAATAATTTACCACATCATCTCTTGTTAAATTCTGAATATGAGCAACACTTCCTCCAACCAGCTCATCTGCAGGGTTTTTTATATTAAACAATGTCCTTACTGTTTGATCCATAGCAACAGTTTGAGGATTATCGAGAATCATATTTATCTCGGAAGAAACAGGTCCTTTCTCTTTGGTAATCATTTCTTCAGATAGTTTTAAATCTTCTGCCATAGATGAAATGACTTGAATTTGAGTTTCAAGATCCTTATCTTCTAAAAGAGGCGTAGAATTTACATAATCCGTAATTGCATAATTTGTACTTGCATTTGCCCAACCGCCCAATTTGTCTATTTTTTTGAATGAATCACCTTGTTTTAATTCTATATGTCCGTTTTCTCCGTTCGTACCGTTAAATGACATGTGTTCAAGGAAATGGCTTATACCTTTTATGTCACCGGTTTCGTTCATTGAACCGACATTAACATAGCTTTTTACAACCGCCGGAGAATTCTTCATCGGAACTACAGTAACTTTGTATCCGTTTGCCATTTTGTAACTATGTATTTCAAGTCCGTTATCAAGTTTATCAACAGATGTTTTTCTGTATTGAACAGGAATATTTACCCCAAAATCAGGTGTAACATACCCAAGTTCTTTTATCTCCCTGTGTGTATTTATTGCACAAGAATTTGAGGTATTATTTTTTGTACCTCCGTTTGACATAAATACAATATTATTTACACCTGAAACCTTCATACTTATATAAAAACATTAATGTTGCAGAAATTGCCATATTGTTAAGAAAGTTTTCAAATAATAACAGATATTATTTTTTTAGTCTTAAAAGCACTTCTTTTGCGTAATCCATTTTTAATAATACATTGAGCATTATATAAATAATACTGCACGACAGCATTACGACTACAATTTTCACAAGTTCAAAAACATATCTCGGTAAAATTATATTATTAAACTCTTTGCATAAAATTAAACCGAAAATTAATGTAATAACAGCTGCTACAAACATTTTACCGAAGTTTATGAACAGGGATTTATAATCAAGTTTAATTCTTTTATGTATAAATAATCCCAGCATAGTTGCATTAAAGAGAGTTACAAATGACGTTGACAGTGTAATTCCGGCAATTCCCATATTTAACTTTAAAATTAAAAGCCAGTTTAAAAAAGCTTTAAGAACTATCGCAGAAGTTGCTATAACAAATGGTGTTTTTGAATCATTATATGCATAATAAACTCTTGTTATTGAATCTCTGAATACATAAGGCAAAATTGAAAAAGACAAAAAACACAAGGCCTCTGAAACCATTAATACAGCATTAGAATCAAACGCTCCACGTTCAAATACGAGAGAGATTCCGTCTTGTGCAAGCAGCAAAATAAAAATTATCATAGGTATTGCAACAAACAATAAGACTCCTACACCTTTATTAAAATATGTTCTTATAGAATTTTCATCTCCTTCTCCTGCAAGACGGGAGAAAATCGGGAAGAGCGGTACTAAAAATGCAGTAACTAAAATTCCGACAGGAAATTGGAATATCCTGTTTGCAAACACTACTGCAGTCCAAGCCCCCAAAATAAGGTTAGATGCAAAGAACATGTCTATATAAATTCCGATTTGCCCTATAGTTGAACTTAAAATCGCAGGGAACAAAAGCTCACAGATATTATTAAATTGAGGATTGTTTTTGATATCTATATTTGGTTTAATTCTGTATCCGATTTGCTTTATTTTTGGGAATTGAATTAATATTTGGCAAACAGCACCTATAGTCGTAGCACCGGCAAGAACTATTCCTGAATTATCATTATGCGCTAGTGATATTGCAATAATTACGACAAGGCTTAGTATCATCGGCGATAAATTCGGCAGAACAAATTGTTTGTGTACAATCAAAAGTCCGTAATATATACCTATAATTCCGCCAATCAGTATTATAGGTGACATAATTTTAAAATGCAAAGAAGCAAGGTGAACAAGTTCCGGTGTCCCTGCAGATATAATTATTCCCATAATTTTATCAGCAAAAATATACCCAAAAATAGCACACAAAGCAAAGAAAACAAATGAAACAGTTAAAAAAGTGTTAAATAGTCTGTTTACATGTTCTTCAGGCTTGTCTTCCGCACCGACAAGTTTGGAAAAAACAGCGACCGCAGCACTGTGAAAAGGTCCTCCTACACCGCCTAATATAATTATTGCAAGTGAAGGAATTTGGAGTGCGTAGAAGTATGCATCAGATACAAGAGTAGCGCCGTAAAAATTTGCAACAACCATATCTCTGACAAATCCGATAAGTTTGCTTGCTATCGTAACAACTGCTATAAGCCATGCCGCTCTGAATACGCCGCCTTCTATGTTTGATGATTTTGTTTCTTCCGTTTCCAATTTAAAGTCCTTAAATTCAAGATTTGGTTAGTTTAATCGTCTTCCATTTCGTGTTGATTTATCTTTCCGTATTTTTCCACTAATTCTACATATACTTTAACAGAGCGCCCAAGAGATGGTGCATGGTATGTAACAGTATTAAATCCGTCATCAACATATCTTGAAATATCTATTTTGTGTTCTCTGTGAAAAATAGGCATTGCAATCGGGAATTCATGTTCTTTTCCGTTAATCATAACAGCAATTTTTGGAGCATTGGTTTCTGTTATAACAAGCTGCGCTCTGCCTATAGGCGCCCAGAATGTTTGTTTAACATCTTCTCCGCTGACTGTTACAGGAACAGTTCCTAAATTTATACCTGTATAGTAATGTCTTAGAATGTTATAATATGGTTGTCTTAGTTTTGTTGCCATAAATCCTGCACCAAATTGGCTCATTCCTACACCATGCCCGAAGCCTCCGCCATACACTACTATAGTTTGTACATTTCCATAGTTATCAAGCTTCTTTTCAAAAACAGCATTGGCACTTGGTAAAGAAACACCGTCCTTTTGGAATACACGTCTTACAACAAGTTCTTTTAATACGGTGTAGCACCCTTTACTCGTTAAAATTTCAACTTCCATTATTTTACCGGAATTTCCGCGTTTCATTACTTTTATATCTTTTATTTTGCCTATATCTTCATTTTCTCTAACTGCAGGATAAACAAACCCCGTTTTTGATTGAGCCAGAAGTGTTGTTTTTAAGACTTCCTCAAGCTCTTTCACATTCCATTCTTTTGACCATCTGTAATACGGTGATTCAATATCAAAAGACGGAACTTTCGATTCATAAAAAGCCTTTGCTTTTATATCATCATCAATAACTTCAAAATCTGATTTGTCAGGAACAGCTGTTAAATAATGCTTTGTAGGTGCCGGAAATACTTTGGTATTAGGGTCTGAAAATGCATTTGAGTAGCTTTCCGTATATCCGCCTGCTGTAGAACTATATAAAGCTAAAATCAACTCATTATTATAAAGTGCAACAACACCATCAGTTTCCATAACAGCTCTTGTCGACAATTCTTCTTCCGTATTAGCGCCATAATATACTTGGCTTGCGACACTATCAACAACACTGAATTCTTTATAAGCTTGTGTTCTTGGTGTAAGAACATAGTTTCTTGCAGCAACAGCCTGCGCTTTTAACGCTTCTAAACCAAATCTGACGGGCATTTCATTTGGAACAACACCTTTTAAGTATTCTTGAAGTTCAACAAGGTTTACAATATAAAAACCATCTCTTGCAGAATTTTGTACAATCTCAAAAGCCCCATGGTATAGTGCCGGTTGCCCTTTTCTAAGCAAATCTCTGAC
The DNA here is from genome assembly GCA_902798645.1 of uncultured bacterium. GTDB lineage: Bacteria > Cyanobacteriota > Vampirovibrionia > Gastranaerophilales > Gastranaerophilaceae > CAG-196. Next base: position 388 of record CADBXV010000056.1, on the reverse strand, counting down.
CCCTAAAAGTCCTTGCGGGCAAATAAGAACTAAATCCTGAAAAACTTTTGAGTGTCCGTTAATTTCTACTATCAAGCCCTTTTGGCATAGTCTTATTTTAATATCAGTATCAGGTGTAATTCTTGTTATAACAGTTTTTGTAGACTTGTCACAAAGCTCGCACTCTGCGGTTCCGTATAAAGTAATTTCTTGCTTTTTGACATTTTGAAACTTATTATCAGTAATCCCAACTCGCACTACATCATAATCATTTGATGCATATACATTGTTTAATAAAAGTGCAAAAGTTATGAAAATTGCACTTAATAAAGCTTTCCATTTTTTATTGCCATATTCCTCTAACATCTTAATTCTCACCTTTTAACCCTCGCCACGATCCTCCCCAAAG
>CADBXV010000055.1 GCA_902798645.1 uncultured bacterium | reverse complement strand
ATTTCTGAAATATATGGCAAAAATATTTCTTCAGAAGGTTTAATAAGAGCAGAAGAAGGTTTAGTATGAAAATTCAAAAACTGGGATTTGATCCAAATAACTTCAAGGCTTCAAATTCAATACATAGCAACCAACAAAACAATTTGTCCGCAGATAATAAAAATTCATTGGTGAAATCTCCTGATAATGACACCTTTGAAATATCCGTCGGATATGTCAACGATGCACACGGACAAACAAATAATATGATTAGAATTTTATCCGGCTTAAAAGGTGATTTAGTTTTATCTGCCGGAGATAACGACATTGGAGATGAAAAGAATAAAGCTGTTCATAAAGCTTCTTTTAAATTCCTTAACTTAGGGAATGTTGTTGCAACTGCTCTTGGCAACCACGAAATGGATACCACTCAAGAAGACTTAATTGATTCCTTAAAAGACTACAACGGCGATATTTTAGCAATAAATCTTAAAAAAGATATGATTGAAGACGAAGACAATAACGATGTTACAAATCTTGGTCGTGCGCATTTAGAACACTATTTAAAACCTTCTAAAGTAGTTAAAATAAAAGGGCAAAATATCGGGCTTTTAGGCACTGCGCCTATTGACTTACTGGACAGGCTTACGCATCCTAACTACCATACAGATTGCCACGTCGATAAATTAAACGAAAGCATTGAGGACATTCAAGAAGAAGTCAATAAACTTAAATCTCAAGGAATTAACAAAATAATACTTCTTTCTCATCTGGGATTAAAGAAGGACAAGCAGGTTGCTCAAAAAACAAACGGAATTGATGTTATAATAAGCGGACACTCTCACGAACTCGTTGAAGGAATCAAAGATGATGAAAATCTTCTGTATTCAGAATCAGGAGAACCTGTTATTTTAACAGAAGCCGGACGTGACGGTAATTATTTCGGGAAACTTAACTTAACCTTCTCTAAAGACGGTATTATTACTAAAGCCCAAAACAACCTTGGGGAAACAGGATTATTTCATAAAAATTTAGTTAATCAGCATATTTTTAATGAAATATTAGGCACTCCTGAGAAAATAGGTTTTATAAAAGATGCTCCTCCGCCGCCTAAATCTTTAACAGAGGAAAATCCTCACGCTAATTTTGTTTGTGATGTTATAAAAGAAGAAACTGGTGCTGATATTGCAATTTGGCACAACTGTGGTGTCAGAAACTTCTTTCACGAAGGGGAAATTAATTCAAGTGACATAAAAGATATATCACCATTTCTTGATTTTGTTGTAGTTGCGGAAGTTCCTGAAAAAACTATGGTTGATTTATTCAAAAAAGCCATAAAGGATACGTATTCTTCAAGCAGCCGTAAACCCGGATTATTTGCCGTATCAGGTTTAGATTATACCGTTAATCAAAAAAACGGAACTTTAGTTAATATTAATTATACGGACAAACAAGGTAATACTCACAAAATTAATATTGATAACCCTAGCGAAAATAAAAAATATAAAATTGTTACAGACGAATTCTTAATGTCCGCAGGTGCCGATTTTAATGTTTTAGCGGAAGAAAAAGATTATATAAAAAAATACCCTTATGACAAAGATGTTATGGTATGCAACTACATCAAACATCAAAATAAGCCTATTGTAATCAACCAACTTGGCAGAATAAAATATGAATAACAGGTCAATACAATGAAAATATACAATACAATTATTGCAAATTTTAATAGTAGAAATATATCCCAAAATCTTACAAAACTTTCCTTTAAGAGTGGGAACGATTTAGAGCGCAATCCTGATGTTGATACATTTGAACTAAAAATTGGGTATGTAAATGATTTGCATGGTCAAACCAACAACATGATGAGAATTCTATCCGGAATAAAAGGTGATATTATACTCTCCGGTGGTGATAACGATATCGGAGATGAAAAAAACAGACCGGTACACGATGCCACTACAAAATTTTTAAACCTTGCTAACGTAAAAGCAACTGCTTTAGGCAACCACGAAATGGATACAAAACAAGGCGATTTAAAAGAAACTGCATCTAAATTTAACGGGAATATATTAGCTATTAATATTGAACAAAAACCGGTTGAACATCAAAATGCCGAAGAAGTTGAAAAATTTAATAAAACCAATATAAAAGATTTCATAAAACCTTCTGTTATTATTAATGTTAAAGGTGAAAAAATAGGTATAATCGGAACAACTCCCGTCGATTTAACAGAACGTGCAACTCATCCTGATTACCACAAGGATTGCAAAGCTCACGATCTGGATACAACCACCAACCTAATTCAAAAGGAAATAAATGAATTAAAAAAACAGGGTGTAAATAAAATCATTTTACTATCGCATTTAGGTATTGCAAGAGATAAAGAAGTTGCTCAAAACACTGAAGGTATCGATGTTATTATAGGCGGTCATACTCATGAACTTTTAGAAGGAATTGTCGAAGGGGAAAATCTTCTTTACTCAGCATCAGGAGAACCTGTAATAATTACCGAAGCAGGAAAAGACGGAAAACATTTTGGAGAACTAAATATAACATTTAACAAAGATGGTGTTATTAATAAAGCGCAAAACAACATAGCAGATACAAGCTTATATCACAGAAACCTTGTCCATCAATATATGTTTAATGAGATTTTAGGAAAACCTGAACAAGTCGGAATTATTGAATATGCACCTCCGGCTCCAAAGTCTTTATTAGAAGAAAATCCGCACGCTAACTTTATGTGTGATGCTATGAGATACGAAATGGATGCAGATATAGGAATTTGGAACAATGCGGCTACCCGCAATTACTTCAAGAAAGGTAATATCGATACAAGCGATATAAAAGAAATTGCTCCGTTTGCGGATAATATCTCTGTTGCGGAAGTATCGGAAGCAACATTAGTTAAAGCCTTTAAAAAAGCCACAGAAATATCTTATAATTCAATTGGAAATAAACCTGGACTTCTTGCAGTTTCAGGACTGAATTACACAGTCAGTCCGTCTAAAAAAACAGTTATTGCTATGAACTTTGTTGATAAAGATGGTAACGAATATCCTATTGATGTAAACAATCCAAGAACAGATAAAAAATATAAGGTAGTAGCGGATTCTTTTATAATGTCTTGGGGTGCAGACTATGAAGTTCTTTCTCCTAAGGAAGAATGTGAAGAATACCCGTTTAACAAAGCCTACTTGACTTGCGAATACATAAAACACCTTGATAGACCAATTGTTATTAACCAAACAGGTCGTATAAAATATGATAACATATAAAATATAAGAATTAATTAAAAGGGAAATATATGAAAATAAACTTGGATAGAAATTATCAGCCAAAATTTCAAGCTAAAATTTCTCCAAAATTTGAAAAATTTATGAGAAATTATATAAATAACGGAAAAAATAGAATACAAAATCACTATAAGTTAAATAAAAAAATAGCAAGTTATGAAAAATACGGATTTGATGATTATTCAATTAACCTTACTACAAAATATATAAGCTGGGGAAGCGAATATTCTCTTGTTGCAACTAAAGACGGAGATGATATATCTAAAGGTATTTTCTTAATAAAAAAGAATTCTGTCAGACAAATAATTGACTACTTCTTAAATCTAAATAAAAACGATTTTACAAAATTGATGGGAAAAAAGCGTAAATATCATACATAAAATAAACGGTCTTGAACATAGTTCAAGACCGTTTATTTTATTTTTTATTCTATTGATATAGCGGAGCCAACTTCTTTTCTTGTTGAGGAATTACACCCTCAGTAATTGATTGATAAACTCTATAATCAATTACTGGGAAACAGTTGTCAATGCTCTCAATCTCTTTTAGTTTAGCATCGTCAATATTACCGCTTTCTATCATATCAGCTATTAAGCTAAATCTGTCAACGTGTTCATTAAATCTATCCGTTGCATAATCTTTTGCCTGCCATGTTGTAATCAAGAACGGCCAATCTGAAGATTGAAGTAACAAGTTTTCTCTTGCAAGTTGATTTAATGCTCTATGAAGAAGTTTATCTTCAGGTATCTCAGAGTGAGCATCAACAATCGCACACATACGTTTTTCACAAGAGTGTATAATAGGCCACATCCATTCTGTTAAATGGTTTTGCCATACGTAGAAGTGTCCGCCTTGTCCCCAAGAAGATTCAGGAATCTGGATAGCTTCTTTCGGAGGATATTTAGTAACATACTCTCCTGCTGTCATTCTTTCAACTTCAGGAAGATATTGATTAAATTTCTTAATAACTTGCTTAATAAATTCAATACCTTCAAACCACCAGTGACCGTATAATTCAGTATCAAATGATACCATAACAAGTCCTTCTTTACCGTTTGCTTTTTTATAATCGTTAAGTAAGTGGTAAATAAGAGTTGTATAGTGGTCAGAATTTTCATTAACCTTATTGAATGCAAGTACCGGATCGTATAACATTTTGTCACCTAAATCAGTTGTTGGTGAAGTTATTCTCCAATAGTGCATACCTGATTTGTCATCACGTTTGTGGAACTCTCTATAGCAGCCGTCACCCGGATATCCGTCAGCAGCTGACCAAACTTGATAGCTTGCTCTGTCATTTCTTCCCATAACCGCTACTTGCGCATCCGGCAACCAATATGCGGAATAAGTGTCATATCCTGTTTTTGGTCTGTCAGGAAGCGGAATATATTCTATATTTCCATATACACCTATTACACGTCTGTTTCCGATAGAGTTACCACCCTCTATTACGTGTGAGTCTGTAAAGAAGTAGTGGATGTCATTATTTTGAAGTGTAACTTCTATTGCAGGTCTCCAATGCTTTTTACCATCTTTTCCTACATATTCATAACCTTGTCTGTATGCACATTCAGGAAGCCAAGCACCCATAGCTTTCTTTCCGAATAATCTTTGAGTTGTATCTTGACCTACTTTAAATTGAGCATTCAGGTTGCTATCAGTTGCAAGAAGCGGTGAGAAACCATGAGTAGCGCCTGATGTTGTAATCTCTATACAACCTAAATCTTGATATTTTTTGAAGTATTTTATAAGATTCTTTTCATATTTATTTACGAAATCATCTCTTAATTTGTTCCATAAATCAAAATAATATTTTGCTAAATATTTTAAGTGCTGACTGTGAGCAACTTTCGGATCAGGATATCTTTCTAAATCCTTTGAAACAGCAGTAATTTGCGCATCTATATATTTTACAAAGCCGTTTTGTAAATGTTCATCATTTAACTGTTCTGCAAGTATTGGAGTAATACCTACTGTCAATTTAGCTTTTATACCTTCATCATACAATTCTGATATTGCATTTAATAGAGGTACATACGTTTCTGCCATACATTCGTAAAGATTTTCTTCTCCGAATGGCCACATTCCTGCTTTTCTGTAGTAAGGCAGGTGGCTATGTAACATAAATACGAATTGTCCTACTGACATATTTGCCTCCGTTCGTTTTTCTCGTGTTTAAGATAGGCTCTAAAATTTTATTTTTATAGTCATCCGATATATATTTTTACATTACTATTTATACCATGATTTGACAAAAAAAGTAACTCTTTAGTATTAATTCAACGGAATAATGTTACAAATGTTTACTATATTTGACACATAATCTTTAAAAATTGCAATTATATAAGAGATATATAACTGATAACAATTGTATTTTGTACAATTATCCGATTGAAAAAATCCAATTATTATTTGCAGAACAAGTAGCACAATAATCAGTTTCTGCTGTTACAAATTTTGAATAATCTTTAAATGAACTTCCCATTCTGCCGCGGTAATCATTTGACAAAAACGGACAGGCATACACACCCTTTGAAGTTAAAATCCTTCCGTACATACAATCCGTTTTTTCTGACCACTTTTGCATGTCTTCTTCTGAATAATTTGGATATGAAACACTTATTTGAATATCGACATTTGTTATGTCATTTTGACAAAGAATTCTGCCTAAATTATCTTTTAAAACCAGTTCACTCAGTTTATAAAAATTTTGAACAGATAATACAGTCTGAAAATTATACCTGCTAAGTATTTTCAAAGCCGACATTGTTTGCCTGTAATGACCTCTGTATTTAACCTTGTCACTTTCTAATTCATCAAAATGAGCCAAAGACAATTTGAAAAATATTTGAGTATTACCCTCATCTTCAACTTTTTTTAAAAATCGTATTTTCTTTTCATTCAAAAAACTTGAATTTGTACAAATACATACGTTACACCTCTTTAAACATAACCTCAAAATTGTATTAAATTCAGGATGAGTCATTGGTTCACCGCCGGTTAAGTATATACAATCAAATTCCTCATTTTTTGTATCTGATAGTGCTTCTTTTATAGAATCTACAGAAATAAAATCTTTAATATTTTTTGTAACCGGAAAATCTATATAACAGCCGCTGCATCTTTGATTACAATTTTTTGCAGTTAGCTCTATAAACAAATTTTTTAACCGGTCCATTTTATAAATTGGCGCTGTACAAATACTCATTTACTCTCTCCTATACTGATTTGCTAATTTTAATTTAGTTTTATATAAGCATATTAATTAAAAATACTCATAAAAAAATCATCAAACAGGGTAAAAAAATATAGCTTATAGGGTATAATTTTATTAATTAAAAATGCACTTGCATTATATTTACTTTTTACTTAAAATTAAAATGTAGTCTTATTTTAAGATAATTACACAAGCCCTTTTGGAGGAGATAAAAAATGATAGTAAACCCTGTGCATATTTTTGCGCAAAAATATGAGTGTAAAAACAACACTATAAAAAATTGCAATTCTTTTAAAGGTAGGTTTTTTCAGAATGAAATTCAAGAAGTCGGTGATAAATTTATAAAAGAGTCTAAACACGCTAAAAATAGAGAAGAATTTTATTCTGTTGCTCAATCATATTTAAAAGAAGGATTAATACCTATTTTTGACAAAAAAAGTCTTATTGAAAAAGAACCTGCAGACAATGAGCTAAGACAAGAAGTTGTTAACATGGTTTTTTCAGATATAGAACTTTCTTTTGATCCGAGTCTTATGCAATTACAAGATAGTGTTAAACATAACGGATTAAAAGATGAAAGAAAACATTTTGCAAACATTGTTAAAACGGTTAATAAAATTATTTCAAATTGGAAAGAAGCAAATAAAGATTAGTTTCGGTTTTTAATAAAAACAAAAAAGGATGACTTTTTAAGTCATCCTTTTTGTTTTTAAGAAATCGTTATCTTTGTTAACACCTATTTAATATTTGAATAAGTCCAAGCATCGAATGTCGGTGTTTCAGAGATATTAAGTTCTTTTTTCTTTTCTCCTGCACAGCTGTCATCGTGAGCTATCGGAGCATATAATCTGTTATAGTACTCAATTACCATTCTGTCAGAATTGAAGTACGCTTCAGATGTTCTGATAGCTTGACGCATAAGTCTTGCCCATTCTTTTTTATCTTTGTAGTAAGTAGGAATGATACGTTTTTCAATAATATCCATTATGCACTTGTGGTCTTGCCAATGTCTTTCTTCCCAAGGCATATCATCATCTAATCCGGGGTATTCAACAGTATAACCGTTTATTCCGTCAAATGTACCCTCAACTGTCCAACCGTCATAGATTGATAAGTGTAATGCACCGTTCATATTAGCTGACATACCGGAAGTACCTGATGCTTCAAAAGGTCTAAGCGGCGTATTTAACCAAATATCAGAACCTCTCTTTAACATTCCTGATAATTGAAGTTCATATCCCGGAAGAACTACAACATTCTTTAATGAGTGAGATCTGTTCAATAGTTTATTAAACATTTCTTTACCCATAACATCATCAGGGTGGAATTTACCGGCAAATATAATTTGAACTTTATCTTCATCTAACAATTTACCGATTCTTTCTTTATCCATAAGGATTAACCAAGCACGTTTATAATCTGCAAATCTTCTTGCCCAAGTAATTGTCAATACATCAGGATTAAATCTCTTACCTGCAACGTTAGCAATATACTTGAATAACTCTGCCTTCATTTCTCTTTTTACTTCAAGAAGTTTTTCAGGATCATTCTGAGCCTCTGCAACTCTCTTATCTTGCCAATAGTGTAAGTTAACCGCATTTGTGATTGCTCTTATCGGACATCTGTCTTCTACCCATTCCCACATCTTATTAGCAACCAAACCGTGAAGCTGAGAAACAGCGTTAGCGATTCTTGACATTCTTAAAGCTGCAACCGTAAGCGAGAAGTTTTCTCCTCCAAGTTGAATAGCTTTTTCTCTGCTTGCACCTGCGAAGAAACCGCCTTCAAGAAGTGTGTCAACCCAATGTACTTCATTACCTGCTGCAACAGGAGTATGAGTTGTAAATACGGTTTTCTTTCTAACTTCGGTCAAGTCACCGTTATACTGTCTTAATAATTCGAACGCCGCAGGAAGTGCGTGACCTTCGTTCATGTGAACAACATCAAACTTATACCCTGCTGCTTGAAGAACTCTGATACCTGCGATACCAAGAACTGTTTCTTGTGCAATTCTTATTCTTTCATTTCCGTCATATAGCTTATGAGAAATGCTCTTTGCCCAATCACTATTTCCGTCAATATCGGTTGTTAAAAGATAAACAGGGCAAGTGCCGAATAATTCAGGATTTACTTTAAAAGCTTTTACTTTTACTCTTTCGCCAAAAGTATCAACTTCTACAGTAATGCCTGTATCTTCAAGATAGTCATAGTACTTTCTTATATACGCTACTTCTACATTGCCTGAATGATCAATTCTTTGATCATAATAACCATAAGACCAAAGCATTGTTACACCGACCATCGGCATTTGTAAATATCCTGCTGACAACATATGCGAGCCGGCCAAGAAACCTAAACCGCCTGAATATGTGCTTAAAGATTGATCCATTGCAATTTCCATTGAGAAATAAGCTACATTTGGTAATGTCATAATTTTTAACCTTCTTATTTTAACTTGTGTACTACTAAAGAACTATAAAAGTCTATTATATATTCTATCAGTAACATACGTTATAATCAACTTGTATATAAAATTTACAACTTAAACATTACGATACAATTGGCAAAAAGCGTATTCCGACTGATTTATACAAACATTAAGTTTTGTTACAAAATAATACTTTTGGGTTAGTTATTTGTAACTATGCCAAATATATTTTGAGCAAAAATTTTTTGTTTTTAAATTTACTTTTTATTTACGGCATGATAATATAAGTTAAAGTATTTAAAGAGGAACGCAAGATGAATACGGCTGAATACATCATCAAAAGACTTGAAGAACTTGGTGTTAATGAATTTTTTGGTGTCCCCGGAGATTACAATTTTAATTTATTGTACGCTATTGAAAATAACCCAAATACAAGATGGATTGGCTGTACTAATGAGCTTAATGCCGGATACGCATCTGACGGATACGCAAGAATCAGAGGATACGGAGCTTTAATAACTACATTTGGTGTAGGAGAATTAAGTGCAATTAATGCTATTGCAGGAGCAGCGGCAGAAAACGTACCTATAATTCACATTGTAGGAATGCCCTCGACAAAAGAAATAGAAAACAAATCTGTTATTCACCATAATTTTCAAGAACCGGATTATCAAAACTGCATGAATGCATATAAACCAATTACATCATCTGCAGCTATTTTAACAAGAGATAATGCAAAGCTTGAAATTGACAAAGCTTTAAAAACACTTGTAAGAGAGAAAAAGCCTGTGTACATAGCTATTCCGTCAGATATTGCGATGATGGAGATAGCAGACAGAACACCTGCCTATGAATGGTTAAGTGACAAAAATATTTTAGAAGAAGTTTCTTCATTAATAATAGAAGAAATTAATAAATCACAAAAACCGGTTATTATTGGGGATATTCTTATTAAAAGATTTGAAGCAGAGATTGAATACAAAGAATTTGTTGAAAAATCTGGAATTCCCGTTTCAAATTTCTTAATGGGAACAAACTTAATTGACATGAACTCAGAAAAATATCTCGGCGGCTACTATGGGAAATACCGAAATCCTATTGCTCAAAAATACATTGAGGAAACAGATTGCCTAATTGCTGTTGGTACAATATACAGCGATTTAAATTCGTTTGGTCAAAATCTGCCGTTTAATATTAATGACCACATTGCAATATACGGAAATCATACTTTTGTTAAAGGTAAAAAATATGACAATGTAAAAATGTCTGAATTACTGGAAAAATTGACAGAATTAATTGAAACAAAAAATATCGAAATTGATAAGCCTAATTTAGGCTTAAAAAAACAAGAAACAGAAAATTCAGAATTAACTTCTTCATATATTTATCCCAGAATTCAGGAATTTATAAAAGAAAATGACATTGTTTTTGTTGAAACAGGAACTGTTCCATATGGCATAGCTCAAATGTATTTTCCTCAAAACGTCAACATACAATTACAGTCTCTTTGGGGTTCTATAGGCTGGGCGACACCTGCTGTACTTGGAGCAAGTTTGGCTAAGCCACAAACCAGAGTCATTTTAATATCAGGTGAAGGAGCTCACCAAATGACTTGTATGGAAATTGGCACTATGCTTAAATACGGCATTAAACCGATAATTATAGTAATTAATAATAACGGATACTCGACGGAAAGACTGCTTTGCAACAATGCAGAAGATAATTTTAATGATATTATACAAATGAATTATGCTAAATTTGCAAGAGTTTTTGAAGGTGATGTTTGGGCAACTAAAGTCAACACATCGGAAGATTTTGATAAATCACTAAAAGTTACACAAATTATGAATAAAATGTGTTACATAGAAGTTTGCACAGAAACTCTTGATGCTCCGACATTAATTAAAGAAATAGCAAAAGATATCAAGAATCAAATTAATAATACCGAAGTCCCGAGAACAAACATTAATAAGGCTCTTGACGATATATTTTTAACAACAACCAATAGCGGATTTGAATACGAAACTATAGTTCATAGAGCATTTAATGAAAATTTATCGGAAGAAAGCGAGGAAGAATAGTGAGTAAATTATTTGTAATATCAGGTTCTTCCGGTGTAGGAAAAGGAACGGTAATAAAAGAATTTCTAAATAAGCATCCCGAATTTAAGCTTTCAATCTCATGTACAACAAGAGGAATGAGGGAAGGTGAAGTTGACGGGATTAATTATTTCTTTTTATCAAAAGATGAATTTAAAAAATGCATTGAAAACAATGAGTTTCTTGAATGGGCAGAGTTTTCAGAGAATTGCTACGGTACAAAGAAAGAGTTTGTTGAAAAATGCCTTTCAAGAGGAGAAAACTTAATCTTGGAAATTGATACAAAAGGAGCTTTGAATGTAAAAAGACTCATGCCTGAGGCTATTTTAATATTTATTGCTCCGCCGTCAATTGAAGAATTGGAAACACGCCTTAGAGGCCGTCACACAGAAACAGAAGAAGCTATCCAAAAACGCCTTGCTTCAATAAAATTAGAGATAGAAAACTCAAAACATTATGATTTCGTAGTCATAAACGACACTGTCGAAAATGCGGTTAATAGAATTGAAAATATTGTCAATTTATAAACATTTTATTTACTAAAAAAATGTTTCAAATATTGTCCTGTGTACGATTTTGGATTTTTTGCAACTTCTCTGGGGGTTCCGCAAGCAACAACTTCTCCCCCTGCGTCACCGCCTTCCGGCCCTAAATCAATAACATAATCTGCAACTTTTATTAAGTCCAAATTGTGTTCAATAATAAGTATAGTGTTCCCACTATCCGCCAGCTGCTGAATTATCTTAATCAATTTATCCAAGTCATACCAATGCAGTCCTGTGGTAGGCTCGTCCAAAAGATAAAGAGTCTTTCCGGTTGCTCTTTTATTGAGTTCAGATGCCAGTTTAATTCTCTGCGCCTCACCGCCTGATAAAGTCGTTGCACTCTGACCTAATTTTATATAATCCAAACCAACATCATTAAGCGTTTTTAATTTATTGGCAATCTGAGGAATATTTTCAATTC
>CADBXV010000054.1 GCA_902798645.1 uncultured bacterium | reverse complement strand
TGACATTGAATTAAGGAGATTTTCAACATAACTTTTTGGAGTTTTATCTGATTTATTGTAAATGTCAGAAAACACATCAAGACCGTTATTTGTAATCCAAGAACCTGAATTTACTTTTATATCCGGATTTAACTTTTTGGATATAAACTTAGATGCAATTATTGCAAAAACTGCAGCAGAAAATTCTGCAATAAAAGTTCCGGTGTACTCTCTAAAACCCATTTCGATTCCGGCTTGTTTGCCTCTATTTTTTGTTTCTACGATTGTTCTGGGTGTATCCATTGCAAAAACATCGACAAAAGAGGCATTCAGCATGTCATTGTTACTTAATGTATAAAGGGATTTAGACAAAGTTCCCATAGATGAACCAAAATTGAGGGTATTATTTATATTATTTATTTTCATTTGTAATTTCTCCTTAAAAAACAAGTTCTTAACTAAATAAGAACTTGTTTATAATATTTCTAACTAAAATCTGCGTGCAAAATTATAAGTAAGTTCTTAACAACAAGACTTACAGCAACAACAGATTAAATTTTTTACAAATGATTTGTTCATATTTTCTATAAAACATCTAAAAAAAATTTTTGTCAATTATACAGGGAAAGAATATGATGCTATTTTAAATGTTTAACAAAAAATTTTATAAGTTATAATTAAGATATGAGTTTAAATGAAAATTGCATAAAACCTATAGCATACCTCGATATTGACATAACACCGCAGGTTATAGAGTTTTATTTTTAAAATATTCTTGCTAAAAATTTCGTTAACAATCTTTGCTTAGGCAAATTTATTTGCATCTAAATATCTTATTACTCTGGCAGGATTTCCGACAACAACAGCGTTATCAGGAACGTCTTTTGTAACAACAGCTCCGGCACCGACTACTGCATTTTCACCGATTGTAACCCCGGGCAGTATTGTAACATTTACTCCTATCCATACATTTCGTTTGATGTGAACAGGCTTGCAGGTAATAACATATCTGTCATACATATCGTGGTTATTCGTTGCAATTGTGCAGTTCAAAGAAATCATTGTATTATCTTCGATTGTAAGACCGCCTGCTGACATACATTGAAAATTGTTTAATATGGTAACATTTTTACCTATTTTGACTTTGTCCGCTAAAATAGTAAAAATTGGCGGATGTAATACTGTATTTTCGCCTAAAGTATGATTAAAAAGATCATCTATAAGATTTTTACATTCAGGTGTTGTAGGATTTGTATGATTAATCTTAAAGCATAAGTCTGAACTTCGCACAGCTTCTGCAATTCTTTCAGGACTCTGTGTTCTTACGTCAATTCTGATTTCTTCCATTTTAAATGCCCTTTTCTTTTTATTTTATAGTAAAATACTATTTATTTTTTTGTTAATATTATTTTGTAAAATTTAAAATATTTCAACTGTCAGTATAATCTGTGTGTGAGGTGGTATGAAAATAAATAATATTGTATCTGTTTTAAATTCAAATTTTAATGTTAAATTCCCTCAAAAAGATATTAATAATTTCAAAGCTGAATGATTTTATTAAATTATTGTCTTAACTTAAATCGACTGTTTGTATTATTATTTAGATATGATAAAAAACTCAGTGAAAAAAATTCTAGACTTTTTAATAGGTTTTTTTATATTAATAAGTTTTTATTTTATAAGCTATTTTATTATTAAATTCTTACATATAACATTACCGCCGGCAATATTGGGTATCATTTTATTTTCAATTGCATTAATAAACGGGATAATAAAAGAAGAACGGATTAAAACGGCATGTGATTTTTTAATACAAAATATGGCAATGTTTTTAGTTCCTTTTATGGGCGGTTTAATTGTGTATAAATCAACTCTAGCAAGAAATTGGCTTGTGATATTTCTTGTGATATTTTTAACAACTACTTTAACGATTGTAATTACCGGATTATTTGTTGAATGGGGACTAATACTTATAAGATTATATAAAATAAAAAAATTACAAAAATCAGGAGGATATAATGATTAATCCCTTTGGTTTTATAATAACAATTGTTTACTATAAAATTGGACAATTTTTAAAAAGATTTAACCCTTTAAAAAATATTCCGCCGATAATTATAGCAGGAATGTTATTAATCTTAACCTTAGAAGTTTTTGATATAGATTTTAATACTTATAACGAAAGTGCTTCGTATATTACTTTCATGCTAATTCCTGCAACAATTGCATTAGGATACCCTATTTATAAGAACATTGAACTTTTAAAGAAAAATAAAAGAATTATATATTGTGCATTTTTTGTTGCATCATTTGTGGCGGTTATAAGTACATATATAGTAGCATTATTGTGTCATACAGAGTTTTCAATAATAGAGTCAATGCTGCCAAAGTCAGTTACGGCACCAATAGCAGTAGAAATTTCCAAAAGTATTGGTGCAATACCGGAACTTACAGCTTGCATAGTCGTTTTGACCGGTGTGTTTGGAGCGTTATTCGGTCACAAATTATTAAGTATATTTAAAATAAAAAATGATATAGCAATCGGTTTGTCAATGGGAGCATCCTGCCATGTTATCGGAACTGCAAAATGCGCAGAACTGAACAAAGAAAAACAAATTGTAATGGCTTCTGTCGCATTTGTAATAGTCGGGATTTTAACTGCAATTATAATACCGCTATTTTTGTATGTTTTAGGGTAATAATTTTTATATTCCGATTTCTTTATAGTATTTGTAATCGTTCATAATTCTGTTAACAAAAGGTCGAGAGTGTTTAGGGACAGCGTTGTTATGCCTTTTTACAGCTTCCGGTCCGGAATTGTATGCAGCCAATGCTAATTCCATTGACCCAAACCTGTCATACATGTTTTTAAAATATGTAATTCCACCTTTAATATTGTCATCCAAATTATAAGGATCTAATCCCATGCGTTTTGCTGTAGAATGTGAAAGCTGAAAAACACCGATATGTCCGCCGACACTTTTGGCATTCTGATTAAATCCGGATTCTGTTTTTGCAAGACTTAATACAATTGCAGGTTCTACACCCATTGTTTTTGCTTGTTTAATTATATTTTGCTTTACATCTTCCGTACTTGCTGCAAAAACATTACAAGACAATATTATGCATAATACTGCGGATAATAACCCTCTAAAAATTAATTTCTCCAATTTATAAACACCTTTTATATTTGTATAATAGTATAATAACATATTTTGTAAAAAATAAAAAATTCCCCGAGTGTATAAAGTTAAAATTTTTACGCTTTTTAACATAGCATACAAATCGCTGTTTTTGTTTTAAAATAATTAGTGTTGAGTGGCTTTATGTAAAAAATTAGGATAAGTATGATTGATATAGAAAAAGAGCTTAAAACAGTAGAAAATAACATAAAACAACTTTATGAAAAATCAGATGTAATACAAAGAATTGCAGATGTTTGGATTGAGGCATTAAATAACGGACATAAGATTATATTTTGCGGTAACGGCGGTTCATCAACAGATTCTCAACATCTGTCTGCAGAACTTATGGGTAAGTATAAGCTTGAAAGAGAACCTTTGCCGTCAATGAGTTTAGCAGCAGAGATGTCTGCTCTGACAGCTATTTGTAATGATTACAGTTATGATCAAGTATTTTCAAGACAATTAAAAGGTCTTGGGAATAAAGGTGATGTAGTAGTCGGATTATCTACATCAGGTAATTCAAAAAATGTTATAGAAGCGTTTAGAGTAGCAAAAGAAAAAGGTATTAAGACTGTTGCATTCACCGGAAAAAACGGAGGAGAACTTGTAAAATATGCGGATATAATCTTAAATGTGCCGTCAGATATAACTAATAACATTCAAGAAATGCATATTGTAGCAGGTCATTTGATATGCGGTATAGTAGAAGAATATTTTTTTAATAAAAAAGAGTAGGCAAGTATGGAAAATAATAGACCAAGCTGGACATCCAGGTTAACATTTATTTTAGCTGCTGTAGGCTCCGCAGTCGGTTTAGGTAATATTTGGCGTTTTCCTTATATAATGGGGCAAAACGGTGGTGCAGTATTTCTTTTGGTTTATTTATTATTAATATTAACAATCTGTTTTATCCCTTTGTTTGCAGAATTGGCTATGGGCAAAATTACAAAAAAAGAATGTATAGGCGCATACGAATCAGTAAATCCGAAATTTAAGTTTTTAGGATTTCTTAATCCGATAACGGGAATATTAATATCTTCTTTTTATTTTATAGTTGGCGGCTGGATTATAAACTATATAATAAACAGTTTTTCAAATCAGGCTGTTAGTAATTATGGTGACTATTTTTCATCATTTATTCAAAATCCTCTGTTATCATGTTCATACACAATACTATTTTTATTCGTTTGTATATTCTTTTCCGCTCGTGGTGTTAAGAAAGGTATAGAGTTTGCTAATAATGTTTTGATGCCGTTGTTTGCAGTTATATTAGTCGGATTAATAATTTTTTCTTTAAATTTGCCAAACGCAAAATTAGGTTTAGAATATATGTTTAAACCGGATTTTACAAAAATAAATGCGCAAATGTTTTTGGCTGCATTAGGGCAGGCTTTATTTACATTAAGTATTGGTATGGGAGCTTTGTTAACATACGGAAGTTATATAAGTGATGATAAAAGTATTACAAAGTCAACATATACAATAATATTTTCAGATACATTATTTGCTTTGATGGCAGGAATAATGATATTCCCAGCAATATTTTCGTTTGGGCTGGAACCGAGTTCAGGAGCAGGATTGGTTTTTGTAACCCTTCCGCATATATTTTCACAAATCCCGCATGGAAATATCGTTTCTTTGGCATTCTTCGTACTACTTCTTGCCGCAGCAGTGACATCAGGAATAAGTATTATAGAAGTTCCGATAGCATCAATAATTGAACGCTGTAAAATCTCAAGGACAAAAGCATGTGTAATATTATTTTTCATAATCTCAGTTCTTGCAATTCCGGCAGCTTTATCTTTTGGATTATTAAGTGAATTTACTATTTATAAAAAGACAATATTCGATTTTCTTGATTTTGCAACCTCAAGTATCTTAATGCCTATAAACGCATTGTTCTTGTGTATTATAACAGGCTGGTTCTTAAAAATAAGAGGCGAAAATTTTATACAAAATAAATTTATGGCATATTTATTCAATATAGGTCTAAAGTATATTGTTCCGTTAATAATGATATCATTGTTGTATATAGGTTTAAAATAGAATAAGCAATTTTTTTATGATAGAATAGCAGATGAAAAAGGTTTAGGGAGAGACAGAATATGAAATTATCCGCTACAACAGCACAAAATTCATTCAAATATGGCTGGCTATTATCAAGAGTATGGCCGTATATAAAACCATATTGGTTTAGAATAACTTTAGGATTTTTGGTAGCAGTTCCTTTAGGATTATTAGACGGTGTAACAGCATTTGCTTTAAAACCATATATGGATTATGTGATTGGTGACAGTGTGTGTCAGTTTACGCTGTTAAATCATCATATTGAGATTTCCAGATTGCAAATGGCAATATTATTGCCTATTGGTGTAATTGTTTTTGCTGCTGTACAAGGTGTTTTGAGATATTTAAACGGATATTTGTCAACTTGGACAAGTCAAAGAATTACAAATGATATGAAGTTTCATCTTTTTGATAAACTTATTCATATGCATCCGCAATTTTTTGATGAAAACTCTTCCGGAATAATTATTTCCAGATATATGAATGACCCCTCTCAAGCATCAAACGGAATAGTTGACCAAATTAAAACAATTACTACAAGTCTTTTTAGTGCTTTAGGATTAATATTTGTAATGTTGTACAGTTCTTGGCAATTAGCAATAATTGGAGTCGTTGTACTTTGTGTAGCATTTGTGCCTATTGCGCTAATCAGAAAAAGAATAAAATCTGCATCTAATAAAAACATGGTTATAGGCGGTAATATTACAACAAATATTAATGAAACCTATTCAGGAAATAAAGTAATTGCAGCATACGGACTTCAAGAACGTCAGAATAAAGATTTTCAAAAACAGACTTGGGATTCATTTAATGTAAATATGTCACTTTATAAAAGAGCAGGCTGGATGTCACCTATCATGTATATTATTGCATCATTCGGTATTGCAACGGTATTAGGTTTAGGAACATATTTAATAACATCAGGTTTTATGACAGCGGGTAGTTTTGCATCGTTTGTAACATCACTTCTTTTGTTATACAAACCGGTCAAAACATTAGGTAATACTTTAACAAATATTCAGACCATTTTTGTTGCATTAGGTCGTGTTTTAGAATTATTTGATTTAGAAACAGAGATTAAGGATAAACAAGGTGCTAAAAACCTCACCGGAATTAATGATTCTATAAAATTTGATAATGTAAGCTTTGAATATATTCCTGAGCATCCTGTTATAAAAAATCTTACACTTACCGTATTTAAGAACGAAACTCTTGCTATTGTAGGGAATTCAGGCGGAGGTAAATCAACAATTGTGAATTTACTGCCACGTTTTTATGATATACAATCAGGCTCAATAAAGATTGATAATGTTGATATTAGAGAATATACTATTGATTCACTTAGAAAAAATATCTCAATGGTATTTCAGGACAACTTTCTTTTCTCAGGTACAATCAGAGAAAATATCATGATGGGGAATCCGAGTGCTAGTGAAGAAGAATTGAATATTGCAATAGAATCCGCTCACCTTCAAGATGTTATTAGCGAGCTTCCTGAAGGGCTCGATACTATTATTGGAGAAAGAGGAACAACTTTATCAGGCGGTCAAAGACAGCGTGTTGCGATAGCAAGAGCAATGCTTAGGAATGCTCCTATTGTAATTTTAGATGAGGCGACATCAGCTCTGGATAATGAATCGGAAGCAATAGTACAAAAGGCTATGGACAACTTAATGAAAAACCGTACTGTATTTATTATTGCACATAGACTTTCTACAATAAAAAATGCTGACAGAATTGCTGTAATAAACGAAGGCAGACTTGTTGAACTTGGAACACATGACGAATTGATGAATATTCCAAACGGTGAATACAAAGCTCTTTATGAAATGCAATTCAAGCATCAAGAAGGTGTAGTAGTATAATAAATCTATATTTTTTTAGATTTACTGTACGCTCTTAGTATAATATTTCTTGCATTAATAGCACCTTCTTTTGTCATAGGTGTAATTCCTTTTAGCGGATAATCAATTCCTAAGTTTTCATACTTTGGTATTGCCATATTGTGATAAGGTAGTACATCAAGTGCTTTAACATTACTTAGTGTTCCAATAAATTCACCCAATTTAATTAAATATTCTTCTTTATCGTTAATTGTCGGAACTACGACGTGACGAACCCACATTGGCTTTTTAAGTTCAGATAAATACTTTGCAAAAGCAAGTATATTCTTATTTGAATGAGATGTGAGTTTTTTATGTTCATTGTCATCTATATGTTTAATATCCAATAAAACCAAATCCGTATGCTTTATTAGTTCATCGACTTTTTCGGTATTTTCCGGATTAAATAAAATACCCGATGTATCAAGAGCCGTGTGAATATTTTTTTCTTTTGCTTGTTTGAACAGTTCTGTAACAAATTCAATCTGCATTAAAGGTTCCCCGCCGGTTACGGTAATACCGCCTTTACAAAATTCTTTAATGCTCTCATATTGTGCTAAAATCTCACTTGCAGATATTAGTTTATTTTCCCCTACCCCCCAAGTATCAGGATTATGGCAATACAAACACCTCATTGGGCACCCTTGAGTAAAAACAACAAATCTTATACCCGGACCGTCTACAGTACCGCAAGTTTCTATTGAATGAATATTCCCTAATAATTCGTTCATTAAATAATATTATTATAAAAATAAAAATATATCATAGAATTATTTTTATTATTAAAAATAAAAGACGATTTTTGAATTTTCAAAAATCGTCTTTTATTTTTTTAGTTAGCACGATATATTACATCATACCGCCCATACCACCCATACCTGCCATTGCAGACATATCAGGAGCTTTTGATTCTTCCGGTATATCAACTACGGCAGCTTCAGTTGTAAGAAGCATTGATGCAACTGATGCAGCATTTTCTAAAGCACTTCTTGTAACCTTCGCAGGATCAACAATACCTGCTGAGAACATATCAGTATATCTGTTAAGTAGTGCATCATAACCATATGCATCTTTTTCACTTCTTACGTTATCTACTACAATGTCACCTTTTGCACCTGCATTATCAGCGATTGCTCTCAAAGGTACATCTAACGCTGTCATAAGAATCTTATAACCGCTCTTTTCATCATCTGAATCAAATGTTAGTGAGTTAAGTTTAGACTCTAGTGCTTGTTGAACTCTAATAAGAGCAACACCGCCTCCGGGAACGATACCTTCTTCATTTGCAGCTCTTGTTGCATTCAAAGCATCTTCAATTCTCAATTTTCTTTCTTTTAACTCAATCTCAGTTGCTGCACCGACTTCGATTACTGCAACACCGCCTGATAATTTTGCCATTCTTTCTTGAAGTTTTTCTTTATCATATTCAGAATCAGAAGCTTCAATTTGACGTTTAATCAAAGCAACTCTTTCTGCTACTGCAGATTTTGTTTCGTTACCGACAACGATTGTGGTTTCATCTTTAGTAACAGTAACACGTTTAGCTGTACCCATCATATCAGTTGTAATGTTTTCAAGCTTCATACCGAGTTCTTCAGTAAACATTTGACCGCCTGTTAAGATTGCGATATCTTCAAGCATTGCTTTTCTTCTGTCGCCAAATCCCGGAGCCTTAACTGCAACTGCTCTTAATACTTTTCTCATTGTGTTAACAACAAGTGTAGCAAGAGCTTCACCTTCAACATCTTCTGCGATTAATAAAAGTGAACGACCGTCACGTGCAACTTGTTCCAAAACCGGAACTAAATCTGCAATTAAGTTAATTTTTTTATTTACACAAAGTACGTAAGCATCTTCTAATACTGCTTCCATTCTTTCAGCATCAGTAACAAAGTAAGGTGAAATATAACCTTTATCGAATTGCATACCTTCAACAACTTTTAAGTTAGTACCGAAAGATTTAGATTCTTCAACAGTGATAACACCGTCGTGACCGACTTTTTCCATTGCTTCTGCAATAAGTTCACCTATCTCAGAATTGTTACCTGCAGAAATGCCTGCAACTTGTGCGATTTCTTCTTTTGTAGAAACAGGATGTGATAAATCTTTAATCTTATTAATAGAAATTTCAACTGCTTTATCAATACCACGTTTCATAGACATTGGGTTAGCTCCTGCTGTCAAATTCTTTAACCCTTCTCTTACAATAGCTTGAGCAAGAACAGATGCTGTTGTAGTACCGTCACCTGCTACATCATTTGTCTTAGATGAAACTTCTTTAAGAAGTTGAGCACCTGCATTTTCTAAACCATCTTGTAATTCAATTTCTTTTGCAATAGTAACACCGTCATTAACAATTTGAGGTGCGCCAAATTTCTTTTGTAAAATAACATTTCTTCCTTTTGGTCCAAGTGTTACCTTAACAGCATCTGCTACTGCATCTATACCCTTAAGAAGCGATTTTCTTGCTTCTTCTTCAAAAACTATTTTCTTAGCCATGATATATTTCTCCTTAAATCTACTCAACTATTGCTAATGCATCTTTAATAGACAAAATCTTGTATTCAACTCCGTCCATTTTAACTTCTGTGCCTGCATATTTTGCATAAAGAACGATATCACCAACTTTAACACCCATTGGCTCTTTTTCGCCTTTTTCATTAGTTTTGCCTTCACCGACTGCGACAACTTCACCTTTTTGAGGTTTTTCTTTTGCGCTGTCAGGAATAAAAATTCCGCCTGCAGTTTGTTCTGTATCTTCAATAACTTTGATAACAATTCTGTCTTGTAATGGTTTTAGTGCCATAATATAACCCTCCTTATTTCATCTAACAATTATACTTATACTATAAATAATAACTTTTTTATAAAAAATTAACGATTTTTTAATATTTTAAGGAAGTAACGAAGGGACTGAGTAACTAAGTTATTGAGTGAATTTAAAATTTTAGTAGGGGTTATATACTTTGTTAAAAGGAGTAAAATTATGAAATTTGAAAATTCTGAAACATTACAATGCTTGATAAACGCATTTGCCGGTGAATCTCAAGCACGTAACAAATACTCAATGTATGCAACGATTGCCAAGAAAGAAGGATATAAGTTGATTTCGGAAGTTTTTCTTGAAACTGCGGAAAATGAAAAAGAACACGCAAAACTGTTTTACAAAGAAATTCCAAACGGATTTTATACTCCCAGTGCTATTTACCCTTTTTTTACGGGTAGTACTTTAGAAAACCTTATATCTGCATCAAAAGCAGAAAAAGATGAATGGGAAAATATTTACAAACATGGTTCTCAAGCTGCAAAAGCTGATGGTTTTGATGAGATATCAAGACTATTTTATAATATAGGCGAAATTGAAAAACGGCATTTCCACCGTTTCTCAATTTTAGCCGAAGAAATAAAAAACGAAACACTTTATAAAAAGGATGAAGTTACACAATGGATTTGCACTGAATGCGGACATACTCACATTGGTAAAGAAGCTCCGTGTGTTTGTCCGGTTTGTAAGCATGAGCAAGAATATTTTAAGCGATTTGTTGATAAATATTAAACAAAAATAGAGTGACTAAAAAGTCACCCTATTTTATAAATATATAACTAACTTACTAGCTCAAAGCTAATAATGATTTTACTGAACGAGCATTTTCTTTAACTGTTTCGTCAGAATGCATATTAATAGTATCATCTAAAATTTTGATAACTTCTGATTTATCTTTTAGTGCCAATATCTCATTAATAGTACTCATTGCAACTGCAGGAGAAAGGTCATTTATGCCTTTACCTTGATTAATGATTACAACTTTTAAAGAGTCATGCATGTTTTTTCTTACTAATGCTCTTGAAGTATATTCTCTAACTTCGTTATCAGGAGAATTTGTGCCTAATTCTTCAAGAACATCAATAGAAGTGTGATCTTCATGTGCAGCAAGTGCATCAATAATTTCTGCAACATTTTTATTCATTATGCAGCCTCCTTTACGGAATTAGCGATAAGTTCATTTTCTTTTATCCATAAATCTCTATATTCTGCTACGGATAAACCGCTTGGAATTTTATCGTTATGGACTTTCCCTACGAGAGCAGTCCATTTTGTTGATAAATCTTTACCTATACCGGTAATATTATCAAAATGTATTTTTTCAGAGATAGTTTTTCCTATGCCGGTTATTGAATCAGATAAATATTTACCTATATCATAATTAAGTATTTCGTTAATTTTTTCTGTTTTGGAACCAATAGTTTCTTTTATATTTGATACACCGTCTTTAATTCTGTTAACAAAATTAATGATAGGTTCAGTAATACTGTTTCTAAGTTTAATCATGCTTCCCATAACAGAAGATGAAATCATTTTTAATTTGTTAATTTTTTTAGGCTCAAATCCCTCAAATACGTCAGCAAATTGCAGAGTATTGCCTTCAAAGTTCGAATACTTAAACGGGTTAGTGTCTGATTTGCGAGTTGTTTTGAACGGATTAGCAATTTTGTGGCCCAAGTTTAGTTCTACTTTGTTAATGTTTGCCATATACTATCCTTTCTATATTTATTAGATTACTAGACCTTTATACAATACCAATATTTTGTGTAAAAAAAATCATTAAAATAGATGATATCTTTTGAAAAAACTCTATAACTAAAGTTGTAAATATTTAAATAATCTAAAAACTTGTTTTTGCTTTTTATTCACCCTAAAATTAAAGTATGAAGAATTTAAAGGATTATAAAGAAGAAATACATTCATGTTCCAAATGCGGTTTATGCCAATCAGTGTGCCCGATTTATAAAATAACAGGAAATGATTGTTCTGTTTCGAGAGGCCAGTTTATAATGCTTCGAGGTATACTTAAAGGCGAATTAAAGATGTCAAAAG
>CADBXV010000053.1 GCA_902798645.1 uncultured bacterium | reverse complement strand
TATACTATATTTTCTAATATAAATAAAGTTTGTAAAGATTGCTTAATAAAAGTTACAGTCAAGAGCGCGCAGCTTTAGCGCACATTTTTTATATTACCGGCTAATCATTTCTCCTGACAAAAGCTTTCTAAATTAGGTTTAACTTTTTCTGGTATAATAATGCTATGAAATATGCAATGGTGCTTGTAAATATAAAGGGGTTAGGTGTTAAAACTTTCAGTTATTTAATACCTGATGATATGAAGAATATTATTCAGATAGGTCAAGCTGTTTTAGTTCCTTTCGGCAGGCAAGGACTTATTAATGCTTTTGTCGTCGGATTTTCCGATTATATTCCGGGCGATTTCAGAGTAAAAAAAATTAACAGAATTTTAGACGAAACACCTTTATTTTCCCTAAAATATTTAAAGCTTCTTGAGTGGGTTGCAAATTATTATTGTACGGATTTTGTTACTGTACTAAATACCGCACTTCCGATGAGGCTTATTGAAAGAAATGCCAAGATTGAGCTTGCGGTTTCGTTGGTAAAAGAAGACGGAGAAGGTTTAACAAAGCGTCAAAAAGAGATTTTATCGCTATTAAAACAAAGGGGTAAATCTTCGCTTATTGAATTTGAAGAGATTGCAAAAACTACAAGAGCGACAATGAAAAAACTTGAACAGTCAGGATTTGTCAAAATAGAAGAAGAATACGTGTATAGAAATCCTCTTTCAATCTTTAAAGATATGCAGACAGAACCACTGTTTGAGCTTCAAGGCGAACAGATTGTGGCTTATAACGGGATAAAAAAGAAGTTTAAGTCACCTAATCCAATATTATTACATGGTGTAACAGCGTCTGGTAAAACTGAAGTTTATTTTAAGTTAATACAAGATGTTCTTGATGAGGGCAAAAATGTTTTGTTTTTGGCACCTGAAATAGCTCTTGCATCACAGCTTACAAAACGTCTTGCTAAAAAATTCGGTATAAAAGATGTAGCGATTTGGCACAGTTCAATCGGTGACGGAGAAAAATATGATGTATGGCAACGGTTGTATAAAAATGAGATTAGAATACTTGCAGGCGCTCGCTCTGCTGTTTTTGCGCCGTTGCAGAATATTGGGTTAATAATAATAGACGAGGAGCATGAAGGTGCTTATAAACAGACAAATCCGGCGCCAAGATATGATGCAAGAGTTGTTGCCCGCAGATTGGCTCAGTTCTATCAAGCACCGTTAATTTTAGGCTCTGCAACACCTGACGTTTCCACTTACTATTATGCTTCAAATAATAATAACCTTTTTGAGATGAAGCACAGGTACAATAATTCTCCGCTTGCAAAACCGCAAGTTATCAATATGCAGGAATACGGGAAGGCATCTTATAAGGGAATTATATCAAAACCGTTGCAAACAGAAATATCAGAAACTTTAGAGCGAGGTCAACAGGTTATTTTACTTATGAATCGCAGAGGGTATTCAACATACACTCAGTGCAAGGCTTGCGGAACAGTTATAGAATGTCCGGATTGTTCAATCCCTATGATATGGCATACGAGTATAAAACAGCTAAAGTGCCACTATTGTAACAAAGAGATGAGTTTTCCCGATTATTGTCCGGCATGCGGAAGCGATGCACTGTCAACATCAGGCGTGGGTACTCAAAAAATCGAGGTATTGATAAAAGAACTTTATCCTGATGCAAGAGTTGAAAGGATAGATAGCGATATTCTGACTAAAAAGAATGCTCATATAGAACTTCTGAGCAAATTTCAACGAGGCGAAATTGATATATTAGTCGGCACACAAATGATAGCTAAGGGATTAGACAATCCTAATGTTACACTTGTAGGGGTTTTGAGCGCTGATTCAGGGTTTAGCGTTCCTGATTACAGAGCCTCTGAAAGAGGATTTCAGCTTTTAACTCAAGTTGCAGGCAGGGCAGGCAGAGGGGAATTCAAGGGCAAGGTTTTGTTCCAAACCTATAATCCGGAATACTATGCTTTCCAAACCGCAAAATCTCAAAATTACGAAAAGTTTTTTGAAACAGAAATAAAATCACGTCAAGATTTTGATTATCCGCCTTTTAGCCAAATTGTAAGATTAATTCTTTCTTCAGAGAACAATTTTAGAGCAGAAAAATCTTCTATGGAAATTGCGATGAGATTGAATACAATGACAGAAAAATTCGGTTTCGGGGAATACGTGGAAGTTCTCGGACCAACACCGTGCGTAATAGAAAAAATAAACGGCTTTTACAGATTTCAAATTTTGATAAAAAACAAACTTTCACAAAAAGGTCACGATTTTATATCTAAATTTCTAAGTAAAATTACAATGCCAAAAGATATAAGACTTGCAATTGACGTTGATCCGCTTGATATTTTATAAAGTGCTTATACAAAAAAAAACAAAGGCGAGAAAAAAACCGCCTTTGTTTTTTGTATTTGTTAACAAACTCTATTCCCCAACGGAGATATAGCAGTTTGTTCTCTTGTTTACATAAGTTGTATGCAAAAGTTCGTGCGCTTTATGAGAGTTTGGTTTTTCCAGATGATTTGCATACAAATCCTTGATTTCAGGATTTTCGTGAGATTTTCTCCATTCTCCCGTTGCATCATCTGTATAAAGACCTTCCGCACGAAGCTCCTTAATGTTTGAATCGTTACAGCTTTGAGGTTGACCGCCGCCGTTAATACAACCTCCCGGGCAAGCCATAACTTCCAAAAGTTGATAATCTGCCTTGCCTTCTTTGATTTCTCTCATACATTTTTCGGCTTCTCTTAGAGTGTTAACGATTTTAACCTTAATTTTTGTTCCCTTAAGGTCTAATTCAACAGTTTTAACTCTCTTGGTGCCTCTCATATCGTTTATTACAACATCTTTGAGGGTTTCACCTGTAACAACTTCGTAAGCTGTTCTTGCGGCAGCTTCAGCAACACCGCCTGATACTCCGAAGATTGTACCTGCACCTGTGTATTTGCCAAACGGTGAATCAGGTTCTTCTCCCTCAAGAGCCTTAAAGTCGATACCTGCTTCTTTAATCATTCTGCCTAATTCTTGGGTTGTCAAAACGTAGTCAATTTCTTGTCTTCCGTCTGCCATCTTGAATTGTTCTCTCTTAGCTTCATATTTTTTTGCGGTACAAGGCATGATAGATACACTTACCAAGTTCTCTTTAGTAAATCCTTCATGGTTTTCAGGTACATACTCTCTAATAACTGCACCTAACATACCTTGAGGTGATTTACAACTTGAAAGATGGTCAAGCATATCAGGGTGTTGTGTTTCTAAGAATCTTACCCAACCGGGACAGCAAGATGTGAATAGTGGCAATTTACCACCATTTTGAAGCCTGTCGATAAACTCATGAGCTTCTTCCATAATAGTTAAGTCTGCTGAGAAGTTTGTATCAAATACTAAATCAAAGCCGATTCTTCTGAGAGCAGCATTTATTTTCTTAGTAGAATTCACACCTGCATCAAGTCCGAACATTTCGCCGATTGCAACACGAACAGACGGAGCGAATTGAACAACAACTTTCTTTTCAGGGTTGTTAATTGCTTTCCATACTTCGTCAAGCTGTGTATCATTAATCGTAATTGCACCTGTAGGACAAACTGCCGCACATTGACCGCAATTGATACATTCACTGTCTCCAAGAGGTCTGCCTGCCATAGGTTCGACTACAGTCTTACTTCCTCTGTTTGCAAATCCCAGAACTTGTAATCCTTGGTGTTCGTCACACGCTCTAACACAAGCACCGCAAAGAATACATTTGTTGTTATCACGGATTAATGCACAAGAACTTGCGTCTTTTTTAACCATTACTTCACGTTGAGCAAATTGTTTAACGTGTCTGATACCGTATTCTTCTGCGTATTTTTGAAGTTCACATGCACCTGATTTTTCACAAGTTGTACACTCTCTGTCGTGGTTTGCCAGAAGTAGTTCAAGCACCATTTTTCTGATATTTCTAACTTTTTGTGTATTCAAATGAACTTTTATACCTGCTTCAGGAGGCATTGTACAAGATGAGTTAATCATTTTTCTTCCGTTTGGATACTCAACTTCCACAACGCACATTCTGCAAGCACCAAATGATGTTAAGTCAGGTCTGTAGCACAATGTCGGAACATTCATGCCGGCTTTTCTAATGACTTCTAATAGGTTAGGTTCATTAGAAAATTCGACTTCTTTTCCCTCTATAATTAATGTTTTCTTTTCGTCTGTCATTTCTATTTCCCCCTATTCCTTACTTATTGCCTTAAACGGACAATTGTTCAAACAAGCCTCACACTTGATACATTTAGATTGATCAATCTTGTGAGGATTTTTAACTGTTCCTTCAATTGCACCGACAGGACAAGTTCTTGCACACTTAGTACAACCTTTACATTTTTCAGGATCAATAGTAATTTTCTTCATCGCAGTACAAACACCTGCCGGACATTTGTGGTCACGAATGTGAGCAATATATTCATCCTTAAAGTATTTTAGAGTTGAAAGAACAGGGTTTGGAGCTGTTTTACCTAAACCGCAAAGCGAACCGTCTTTAACTGTTAAAGCAAGTTGTTCCAATCTGTCAAGGTCTTCCATTTCACCTTTGCCTGCAACAATTTTTTCTAAAATCTTAAGCAAGTTTTTAGTACCTTCTCTGCAAGGAACGCACTTACCGCAGGATTCGTTTTTGGTAAAGTTCATAAAGAATCTTGCAACTTCAACCATACAAGTATCTTCAGCCATAACAACAAGACCGCCTGAACCAACCATTGCGCCAGCTTTAATCAAAGAATCATAATCCATTGATATATCAAGGTGTTCTTCTGTTAAGCATCCGCCTGAAGGTCCGCCGATTTGTACAGCTTTGAATTTTTTACCGCCTCTGATTCCTCCGCCAATATCAAAAATTATTTGTCTTAGAGTTGTACCCATAGGTACTTCTATAAGACCTGTGTTATTAACTTCACCTGTCAAAGCAAATGTTTTTGTTCCCTTAGAAGTTTCGCAGCCCATTGATGAAAACCATTCTGCACCGTTTAGGATAATCAAAGGTACGTTAGCAAGCGTTTCTACGTTGTTAATCAAAGTAGGTCTTCCAAACAAACCTTTGTTAGCAGGGAACGGCGGTTTCGGACGAGGCATACCTCTTTCACCCTCAATAGAAGCAATAAGAGCGGTTTCTTCACCGCAAACAAAAGCGCCTGCGCCTTCTTTAATATGAATTGTGAATGAGAAGTCACTTCCCATAATGTTTTTTCCTAAGAAGTTCTTTTCTTCAGCATCAGCGATTGCTTTTCTTAATCTCTTAATAGCAAGCGGATATTCTGCACGAACATAAATGTATGCTTCATCAGCACCGATTGCAAACCCTGCAATTGCCATACCTTCCAATAATTTATGAGGATCGCCTTCCATAACGGAACGGTCCATGAATGCACCAGGGTCACCTTCATCACCATTACAAACAACATATGATTTACCGCCTCTGTTTGCAGCAGTGAATTTCCACTTCATACCCGTCGGAAAACCTCCGCCTCCACGACCTCTTAGACCTGATTTTGTAATAGTATCAATAACCCCGTCAGGATTATTTTCTGTAATAACTTTTGCTAATGCTTCATATCCTCTTACGGAGATTGCTTCTTCAATAGATTCAGCGTTAATCTTACCGCAATTTTTAAGAGCTGTACGAGTTTGTTTAGCATAGAAGTTAATATCATCGTTTCTGTGAACAGCTTCACCTGTTTTAGGATCTTTATACAAAAGTCTTTCAACAGGTTGACCATTCTTAATATGGCTTTCAAAAATTTCTTCTACATCAGATTCCTTAACCTTAATGTATGTAACGTGTTTGTCAGGAATAATAACCAATACACCTTGTTCGCAAAATCCGTGGCATCCTGTCGGAACAATGGTCATTTTGTCGTAATCGGTAAGAGTAGAAACATCAGCACCTAACTCTCTGAATTTTTCTATTACCTTAAGAGAACCGTTTGCAACACATCCTGTACCTGCACAAACCAGAACCCTCAAGCCTTGTTCTTTAATATGTTCTTGAGCTTTCTTTTGCTCTTCTAATATATCAATATTTAAACCCATTAGTTCATGCCCTCCTCTTTCATTAAAGTATCAAGAATTGTGCTTATAGCATCAGAGGTCATTTGGGGATAAACCTTATCATTGATTACACATACCGGTGCTAGACCGCAAGCACCTAAACAGCTTACTATCTCTAATGAGAACAAGCCGTTGTCACAAGTTGTTTGACCTTCTTTAAGTTTTAATTTGTTTTTGATTGCATTTAACACAGGCATTGAACCGCGAACGTGACAAGCTGTACCGTCGCAAACTCTGATTTCATATTTGCCTTTAGGCTCTAATGAAAATTGTGCATAGAATGTTGCAACACCGTATACGGTAGCAGGTGATAGTCCGTCAACGTGTTCCCCTATATAAGTCATTGCTTCTTCGGGTAAGTAACGGAAAACTTCCTGAACCTTTTGCAACATAGCAATTAAGTACGATTTTTTGTACTCAAAAGACTTCAAGATGTCATCAATGACCTTGAAATCAATTCTCTCTTTTGTTTCAGTCATTTATTTTCTCCTACATTCCAGAATATATAATAATAAAACACAATAATAATATAGCACGAAGAAAAAAACGTGACAAGCTATTATAATAAATTTAGGCATTTTAGTCGAATTGCAAGATTATTTTATGATATACTTTTTTTGAATAAGATAAGAGGTTTTTATGGAAAAGAAATCATCAATTTTTGTGCTGATAGGGTATGCGTATATTATACTTCCGATTTTGGTATTTTTTATAGGATACTGCAATACTGTAACTGCAATTTTAGGAACTCTGACGATTATTTGTGCATCGTATTTTTTGTATAAAAATCGCCCTCAGTTATGGATGCCTCAGAACAAAAAAGAATGGTTTTTAATAGGCTTATTGGTTTTGATAAGTTCTTTGTGGGTTTATTTATCAGGAATCGGCGCTTTTGTTTTTCAAAATTATGACCATACTGCAAGAAATGCGATTTTTGAAAAGCTTATAGCTCTTGATTGGCCGGTAAAATCCGATAACGGACAATTTTTGATTTATTATATAGGTTTTTGGCTTCCGTCTGCAGTTGTCGGAAAAATTGCTAACAATCTGAACATAGCGTACTTTTTCCAATATTTGTGGGCTGTATTAGGTGTATTTCTGACTTTTTATTTTATTTTGGTTAATCTGAAAAACAAATCATTATTACCGATAATAGTATTTATTCTTTTTAGCGGATTGGATATTGCAGGAGCAAACTTGTTAGAGATATTATCCGTACATCATACGCCTACAAACCTTATCAGCCATATGGAATGGTGGTTTAGAGGATTTCAGTTCTCAAGTATGACAACGCAGCTTTTTTGGGTATTTAATCAGGCAATTCCGGCTTGGATAGTAACATTAATCTTGTTTAACGAGAAGAATAATAAAAACATGATTTTTATCTATTCGTGTATGTTTTTATCTTCTACCCTTCCTGCAATAGGATTACTGCCGTTCTTGTGCTATTTAATTCTAAAAAACAGTAATGATAATGATATAAAGATGTTAAGTATCGAACATATAAAAACATCCGTAAAATCTTGTTTTACTCTGTCAAATATTTTGTGTGCTTCTTTTGTAACACTGGTTTCTTATATTTATCTGTCAAATAACATGGCTGCTGCTGCCACAAACCCTATATCTGATGTTCAGAGTTTACACTTCGGATTCTTTGTTTTTTGGTTTTTAACATTTTTTATATTGGAAGCTGGGTTGTATTTGTTTTCTGTATTCAAAATGCAGTATAAAAATCCTGTGTATTATATTTGCTGCTTTTGTTTACTTGTATATCCGTTTATACGAGTAGGTTACGCTTCCGATTTTTGTATGAGAGCAACAATTCCGGCTTTAATATTATTATATCTGTTTGTAGTGCAGGCATTAGAAAGCAAAGAATTTTTGAGAAATAAACTTTCCGCAATTCTGTTAATAATATTGCTTTTAGTAGGAAGTTTTACGCCTGTCCATGAGATTTCAAGAACAGTAGTTTATACTTCGTTAGGTGTTAAAAAAGCTCCGTCAATATTGCAAGGTGCAAACTTCTACGGATATGTCGAAAATAATAAGTTTTTAAAATACTTCGGAAAAACTAAAAATTAATTTTTTCTTTAACAATAACCAGCGGTTTTTTATCAATCTTAGAATAAATTGCTCCTATGTATTCTCCGAGTATTCCTAAACAAAACAGCTGAACAGAACCTAAGAAAAGAATGCTTAAGATGATTGGAGCAATACCTAAGTTAAAAGCATTCCAGTAAATAAGCTTTAGTAACAAATAAAAAACGGAAGTAAGAAATGTCAAAACCGACATAGCAAATCCAATAACAGCCATTATTCTAAGAGGCATCTTCGTAAATTTTGTAATACCAAGCATTGCTATTGAATACAAGGAATATAAATTGTTAAAAGACTTTCCCCTTTTTCTTATCGGTTGTTCAAAAGGTATATAAGTTCTTTTGAAACCTACTTCACAAAGCAAACCTCTGTAATACGGGTTAGGATCATTTATTTGTTTGACCGCATCAACAACAACTTTATCAAACATTCCGGAACCGGTGCAATTATCTGCCAAATCTACACCGTTATCCGTCATTTTTTTAAGCATTTTGTAGTACAAGTGTCGAAGATGAAATACAAACTTATTTTCTTCACTTGATTTCTTTTGCAAGAAAATTACCTGATATCCTTCTTCCCACTTGCTTATCATATCGGAAATCAATTCCGGCGGATCTTGTAAATCCGATACAATCCCTATTACAGCATCACTGTCCGTATTAATCATACCAAATAACGGCGACTTGTCTTGACCGAAGTTTCTTGAATTGAGTATAACTTTGATTCTTTTATCTTTTTTTGCAAGTTCTCTTAATTTATCCGCAGTACTATC
This sequence comes from uncultured bacterium, assembly GCA_902798645.1. GTDB lineage: Bacteria > Cyanobacteriota > Vampirovibrionia > Gastranaerophilales > Gastranaerophilaceae > CAG-196. The sequence continues at coordinate 3,206 of CADBXV010000053.1, read as the reverse complement.
CGTAGATGCATTATCCAGCAAAATGTATTCAAATTCATACTTGCCGTCATATTTATCCCACTGCGCAGCAACTCTTTGATATAACTCATCAAGATTTTTTTCTTCGTTGTAACAACTTGATACAATGCTGATTTTTTTCATATTATGCTCCTATAATAATCAGTTTAAAATTTTAGAACAGAAAGATTGATAATTATAATTCTAAAATTTCTTGATAACCGCTCAAAATTCTTTGAACAAATAATTGATTATCTTTTACATAATAAAAAATTTGATAGCGTTTTGCAACAACAAAAATCTGAGTCGTTTAAATTTTATAAAACTTCTGATGATAAAAATAGATTTGTTGATGTAAAATAACAGTCGTTTTGAGAAGAAAGAACACCTATTTTGATAATCAAAACCAAACCAATTTTATGATAAAATCAATATATGAAAGAATTTGAAAATTTTGGAAATTTTAATAGTGAAGCGGAAATTTTATTGGATAAATATAGTAATAAATTGTCTGATAAAATTGAAACGGAACAAGTATTTTTTATAAGAGAAAACATTGATAAAGAAATTTTAATAAGTTATGTTTTTATATCCGATATAACTAAGAATATTCAAACATTATTAAATTCAAAAAGCAAAAATTTGAAATTTTCTCTCGATAATTATTTGAAAAACAGAATTATGCATCCGGAAGTTACAATATCTGATTATTTAAAAATCCCAAATATTGTGAATAATCCTTCAAAAGTTTTAAAATCTAAAAACGGTTACGATGTAATTTTGTTTAAAGAAGATGAAAAATATTATAAATTAGTTATTAAAACAACGGCAAATAAAGATGAAAACTTTGTTAAATCATTGCATTTGCTCAACTACGACCGTTATATCAAATATTAAAGAATAAAAAAGATAGTTTTGATTATGTGGGCTTGCTCCACCACTGTCGCCAATTGGCTCGGTTGCAAGATTTACCGTATCAAAACTATCTATTTATATTATACAAGATTTTTAGATGTTTTCAATATCGATTGTAAACTTTTGTAAATTGTCTTCAATAATTAGGCAATTTTGAAAGTTCAGCAATTTTATAAAGGTAACAATATGTGTATAGTAAGAAATAGAAAGTAGGTCAAAATGAACAATATTCAAAATTATGGAATTAAAAACAATTACGTATTAGGATTTAAGGCCATCAAACAAGGAATTATTGAACAAAGTGCAGATAAAATGACAGAAAATTTAAAAATTGCATTAAATAAAACTAAAAATCAAAGAACTGAACTTGAAAATCAATTAGTTGAAAGTTATAAAAATATTCTTGAATCTATTGAAAATAATAAAATGCCATCTTTTGAAACAAAAATGGTACCTCCAAAAATAGATTTATTATGTTAAATAAAATACTATTTTTATATTCTCTAAAACAAAAAAGGAAAATTAATTGCAATGAATACTTTGAATTGTAAGAATAATCAAATTCATTTTGGGACTAAATATAAATTTTTATCAAAAAGTGAACTTAGCCGTCTTGTACAATTGAAAGAACAAGGATATATTAGAAAATTTCCGCATGAAAAAGTAATAAAATACGTTAATGATTATGGTTCAGATTATGTCTATATAAACAAAAATAGGATGGCATACACTCAAAATGCAGCTTCATGCGTAATTTATGGAATTAGTATGCCAGAAATAGAAAATGGCATTTTGGGACATTATAATAAATATCCAAAAGAAATTTTAGAAAGTATTAGAGCAGTAACTCATAAATGTAAAGCTTTTATAATAGGCGGTAATAGAGATTGTGAAGAAATATTTTATAAAACCACTTTAGAAGAATGTGAAAAGGCAAATATTGAAACTTCAGTTTTTTATGGGCAAAATAGACTGATGTCCTCTACAGACGTATTATTTGATAGACCTAATGACATTGTATATATTGCACCATCAGAGAATATTAGTAATATAAATGATTTAAAAGCTTGCTATTATGCTATTAAAGTTCCTAATGGTGATGAAATTTATCTAAAAGATAGAAAAGTTTGTTTATAATTTATCAAAAAGAAGAATTTATTATATAATAATTGTAGCTAGTATACTATACTCCAGTATCCTCAAATTTAGAATAAGTTGTCTAAAAATAGCCTAACTACTCTCTTTTATAGTAAATCATTTTAATTATTTAATAAATACTAATATAATACTAATTACGCCAAAAAATATCGTTAAAATAATACCAATTATTGCGATTGTTAATGAAACAATATTGATTTGCCTAGTTTTTCTTATTTCAGTATCTCTAGCCTGCATTGTTAGAGACAGTTCTTTTAGTTTTTGATTAACATTGGTTAATTCGTTATTTTCAATCATTTTATTAATGTCTAATAAAAGCATTCTTTCATCAGAAGGTAAATCAGCATAAGGAAAAGCTTTTTTACATTCATCTATTAAATTTGTTATGGTTTTTTCTGCTTTATGGCTATAATCATATAAATTAGAAAAATTAGATGTTGCACCTGTCCTATTTACTAAATCAACATAAAATTTTCTTAATAAAGAACATACTTGTATAAAGTGTGTTGATGAGTCATCTATAGTATCTATGCAAAATGTACCTTTATAAATATTAATAACTTCATTTAAGGTTTCAATACTTTGAGATTTAAGACTAGAACTTAAAGTTTTAAGAAAATTTGATTCATGTTTTTTTCTTTTGTGAATAATATATATTTTTAATAAAAAAATAGCAGCAAAATACAAAATACTAAAAATAGTTCCATAAATGATTATAATAGCAATGATTTCTTTCAGCATATGACTTCCTTTTAATATATATTTAAACACATAATAAGTGTTGATTATATTATAAGCATAATTTTTTTTAAAGCAGTGTGCATTTATACGCACCAAATATTCAAAACGGACAAATTGGACTTGGATTGGGGGTAAATATAATTTGAATTTCAGGCAGATTACCAAAATAATTGCAAAATAAAATGTTCAGTGAAAGTCCGTTTTCGCCAATTTGAAATCCAATTTCTCAACTAACTTCCAACCGCTACAATTCAATGTTGTTGGGCAAGTATGCCCAACTTACCCTTGTTACCTTCTGTAAAATAACAGGCGGTTTGAGAAGAATGAACAGAGATTTTGAGAATTATTAATATTATTGATGATATCCATTGATTGAGAATAATATATTAAGCATA
>CADBXV010000052.1 GCA_902798645.1 uncultured bacterium | reverse complement strand
GAGACTTGAACTCGTGACCTCTCCCTTACCAAGGGAGTGCTCTACCTCTGAGCCACAAGGGCAAGCACATCAAGTTATTGACTTTTCAATTTATAAAAAAAATTAGCCGGTAATAGGAATCGAACCTACAACCTACGGTTTACAAAACCGTTGCTCTACCGTTGAGCTATACCGGCAACAAAATTTATATTATAGTAAACATTTTTTGTTGTCAACAGTTAAGCTCTATTTTTTTTATTACTACATTTGGATGATTTTCTTTTTCTTCTGCTAAAGACTTTATAAATTTATCCGACAAAAATATTGACTTTAAATGATAAATCATTAAATCTAATCTAAGAAAGGTTTAACTAATATGGCAGGAATAGTAAAATTATTAGCGAATGTTTTATCATCAGCTCCCATGGTGCAAGCACCTACTATAAGAAAAACAAGCTCAAATCCTTTTGCAGCATCGGGAAATCCGTTTGTGTCTTCTCACAGCGGTAATCCTTTTGAGTTTTACGGACAAAATCGTCCTGTTGCCGGAGGATACTTTGCAGGTTATTACAACAATCAGCCGAACATAGTAGGCAGGCGCTTATTCATTGAAGTATAGGCTCAAAAATATACTGATATATATTCTACCCCAAAACAAAAGTCATAAGAAATTATGACTTTTTATTTTATGTGCATGCTTTTAATTTTTCTGCTAAAATATTTTTGAGGGCTTGAAGTTATGAATAAAAAATTATATGTATCGTTATTAGGCATTATGTTATTTTTCTCAGCTTCAAATGTGGAAGCAAGAATGACAAAAGAAGCACATGCACTTTATCAGGAGGCGTGCAGTTATGAGTATAAGGGTGATTATGCATCTGCAATAAGCATAATACAAAAAGCATTGAATATAAGTGGTGATGATGCAATGCTTTATACCAAAATTGCAGGGCTTTATGCTGATGCAGGGAACTACGAAGAAGCTTTAGGCGCATATAAAAAAGCCGTTAAAATTCGTCCGAATGACGCTTTTATTTATATAAGTATAGGCAACATTCTTCAAACGATGGGCGATTATGAAAATGCGTATAATTCCTTTATGCAAGCTCAGCAAATTTATCCCGAATACAAGTATAATTATTTAAACCTTGCTAATATAGAATACTTCAGAAAAAATTATAAAAATGCGATAGAATACTATACTAAATTCTTAACTGCATATCCTGAACATCTTGAAGCCAGTGAGAACTTAGCTAATGTTTATTATGCTTCCGGTCAGCCCGACAAAGCATGCGACATATATGCGGTACTTTATAAAAAATATCCTACAGCTTTCAAAGATTATGCTCATTACGGTATGGCTCTTTTTGATACAAAACAGTATAAAGCCGCAAGTGAAGTTCTTACAAAAGCCTTAGATGACAACAAAGATGATGAACTAATCTTGGCTAAGCTGGCTTTGTCATATCAATATTTGGGTGATAATGATAAAGCTTTTGATTTATACGCTAAAACATTTGCTCTTAATCCGGAATTAACTGCATTACGTTTTGATTACGCAAATTTACTCGGAAATATGGGAAAATATGATGAAGCTATTAATGAGTATAAAACCTACATAAAAGCTTTCCCGAATGATGCAAATGCTTACAAGAACTTAGGAATTGTATATAAAAAGCAAAGCGATATTGATTTAGCTTTATTTAATATAGAAAAAGCATATACATTGGATTCTGCGGACAACGATATAAAGAAAGAATTAGCTCTTTGTTATCATCAAAAGCAAGATTATAATAATGCGCTAAAGTTCTATAATATGGTATTAACAAGTGAACCTGATAATTATGAATTGCTTGCGAATAAAGCGTTAACATTGCATGCAATGAACAATTATGTTTCCGCTATTGAGTTATATAAAGAATTACTGGAGAAAAAACCTAATGAAAGGCTTCAAAAAAATCTTGCGTCCGCAACGATATCATATGCGTATGACTTGTTTGATAAAAAGGATTACGGACAAGCAATTTTATATTTTGAAGATGCAATAGAGCTTAATCCGAAAGAAGCCTCCGCATATTTCGGTTATGCTCAGGCTAACGATAAAATGGGGTGCTACGAGCCTGCACTTGAAAACTACAGAAAAGCAGTATCACTGGCTCCGTCTAATCTTGAATACAATACTGCTTTATCAATGTTTATAACAAATCATAATATGATGGCTGCAAAATTTAATGCAGAAAATACACAAAACGAGCAAGTAACGACAAACACTTCCGGCGCAGGAAAAACGGAAAATAATTCTAAGGCCGAATTAACATCAACCGAACAAACAATGGCTTATGAAAATTTGGTTAAAAGCGGAGATGAATCGTATAAAAAACAGCAGTATAATGAAGCACTGGATTATTACACAAAGGCTGTAATTTATGCACCGCAAGATAAAATAACAATGCTTAAGATTGCTAATATATATAAACTTACGGGTAACAATACTAAGGCTTTAAGTTTTTATGATAAATTGCTGGCTATGGATAAAAACAACACTGATGCTTATTTTAATAAAGGATTAGTGTTAGCAAATCAGAAAAATTTTGATGATGCTATAAAATGTTTTGAAAGAGTAATACAACTAACACCTGATTATCCTTATGCATATTATTCACTCGGAATGGCATACGAACAAAAAGGAGATTCAAGTAAGGCATTAGAATATTATTATTTATATTTGGGTGTAGAACAAGACGAAAATATGCAGAATTCCGTAAAACAAAAAATTAAATCTTTAGAAGGGTAGTGAGTTGTGAGAATATATAAATTATTTTTTGTATTCTTACTGGTTGTTTTCTTTATTACAGGGTGTGCGTACGATAGAGGATTAATACTCTTCAACAGTGTTCCTATAACTCAAAATAATGCTTTACACGATAAAAAAGTATTCAAAACCGGTTCAAAAATATACTATTTATTCATTGCTCCAAAAAAAATGAGCAACGATTTTATAAGAGTTCAAGTTTTTTCAATGACTGATAAAGATTATTTGGGCGGATATGAGGTTGTAAGAACAAAGGATTACAGATTAATGAAAGATGAAAGATATTACCATACGGATTATTTTACATTATGGGAAAAGGGAAAGTACGTGATGCAAGTATTCTCTCATGATGACTTTAAAAATCCTTTAGCTGTAAACTTCTTTTACATTCAATAACTTGTACTAAATTCTAAAATTTTATATAATAGGTCTGATATGTCAGAAAATAAAGAAAAAAATGTTTTATATATCAATCACAAAGGCGAACTTCTTATTTGGCTGTTAGCTTTGTTAGTACCTGCGATAATTTTTTGTTTTGCTCACATAAAACATAAAGATTCCGATTATGAGTATAAGATATTTATGCCTGACGTTGACGGATTAATCGTAGGCTCGCCGGTGAGAGCTATGGGTATAGAGATCGGTCACGTTGTAAAGATTCAGCCTGTAAAAGATGAGGTGCTTGTACAATTTATCATAACGGATAAAACCGTTGAAATACCGCAGGGCTCATATGCAACGGTAGAGTTTAGCGGAATGGCAGGTTCAAAGTCTTTAGAACTTTATTTACCGGACAAGGATACATATATAGATTCTTCAGTTCCGATACTTTCCGTACAATCTCCCAGACGGCTTAGTGATGCAACGGGCTTGCTTAATGAAATGTTTAAAAACATAGGTAATATAATCTCAGTAACTTCTCGTTTCGGCTCAAAAATGAGTGAGATAGAATTTCCTGAACAAAATTTAAAAACAGGTAGTCCGAAAGAGTTTCTTAAATATACGGATGAAATAATAGATAAGCAGCAAAAAAGAGTAGATGATTTTGGGAGAAAATTGAATGCTAAAAGAAATGCTAAAAGAGAAAAATAATTTTACCGTAATATCAAATCCAATAGTAAATCAAAGCTTGTGTACAATGCGTGATAAAAACACCGATACACAGGGTGTCAGGCTTGCAGCCAGAAAACTGACAAGAATTTTGCTTTACGAAGCAACAAAAAATTTACCTCAAAAAGAAGTTGAGATTGAAACACCTGTATCAAAATGCACAACGCAAACAATAAACGATGATATTACAATAATCATCTCACCGATTTTGAGAGCAGGACTTATATTCACAGATGAAGCGGTTGATATTCTTCCTCAAGCGACTATAAGACATATCGGTATGTACAGAGATGAAAAAACTTTAAAACCTGTTTGGTATTATAATAAAGTACCTATGCCTGTTGATAACCCAAGTAAATATTATGTGTTTATTACAGATCCGATGCTTGCAACAGGGAACTCTCTGAGGGAAGCTGTAAGACTATACGTATCAAAAGGTGTTCCGCAAGAAAATATAACTTGTGTATGTATGATTTCAGCTCCGGAGGGAATTAATGCTGTATTTGAAGAATTCCCTGCGATAAATCTTATTGTCGCCGCCGTAGATAAGGAACTAAATGAAAGAGGATATATAGTCCCCGGCATGGGCGATGCAGGTGATAGAATTTATAATACATAAATAAAGATGCTGCAGGCAATCTGTAATTGACAAAAAAACATTGATTTTTTTTATTTTAGTTGAAAGCGGAAAGTGGAAACTGTTTTAAAACAGCAGCGGTAGGGTGCAGTATTACGCACAAATACCAAGTCTGTTGGTCGATTTTATGTTTTTGACAAGTAAAACCTGACCGGCAATACTTGCGTACCGTTTAACAACACACCTCTCTTGGGAGAGGGGCAGGGGAGAGGGTACCGCCAATTGACCAAAATAACTTCTTTTCCGCTTGAAATAATCTCCTTTTTAGTTTTGTTAAAAAAATTCTTTTACAAAAAAAGAAAAATATTGTATAATAAACCTGTTGGTATTAGTTATCAGGAGGTTTTTATGAAGGAAGAATTTACAACAAACGCAAGACGCTGGTATGACAAAGATCCTGTTTTATCTTCCGCTATGAAGACATTAGAAGAATCTGATGACGAAACGCAAATTAAGGTTGCATTAAACCTAATCAAGATAATTACGGAACATCATCTTTCAAGCACTGAATACGAATCAGTCGAGGACATTGTATCTGCGACAGAGGATGTTCTTGATGATTCAAAGCATGGCAGATGGTATGACCTTGACGGTACGTTAAGAACTGCTATCAGCCTTCTTCAAAATTGTCCGGAATCCACAAGAAAAGTTATTGCCAAAGAAATGGCAAAGAATGTTATAGAAACAATCAAAAAAGAAGACCAAGATGATGTTGATGATGTAGAATTAGAGATTCCTGAGGAATAGAGTTCTGAATTATTTTATATCAACAACACTTACACCGTCGCCGCCCTCTGCATCTTCGCCGGCTCTATACTTTGCCACATAAGGCGAGGTAGAGATAAATTTTCTGACGGCAGATTTTAAAGCACCGGTACCATGCCCGTGGATTATATATACAGGACTTAAGTTTGCTAAACTTGCTTTATCCAAGTACGATTCAAGAGCATCCAGCGCTTCTTCGACTCTTGTACCTCTTAAATCAAGCTTGTTTGATAAATTTATGCGTTTCAGTGAAAATCCGCTTTTTGAATTGTTAATCGGTACGTTTACACCTAAATTTACTTTTTTTGACAATTGCGGATCATATACTGCCAAGCGGTCTTTGTTAATTTTTGTTTTTATCATTCCCATTTGGATATAAAGCGAGCCTGATTTGTCAGGCAAAGAAAGAACAACGACCGGTTGGTTTAATTCTTTTACCATAACCTTATCCTGAGGCATAACTTTATCCCAATCAAGCTCCAAATACTGCTCGCTTTCTTCGATAGAATTCATATCATTTCTGAATTCCTGCTCCAGTTTTGCCAATCTTGCATAAGACCTTCTTGCGATTTTTTCGGATTTTTCTTGACGTAATTCGTCCAAAATATCTTTTATTGTATCTTTAGCGCTATCAAGCTGATTTTCAAATTTATCTTTTATGATTTTTAAAGATTTTTTCTTTTCTTTTTTATGTTCGTTTAACTCTTTTTCGTAATGATGTTTAAGCTCATTGGCTTCCTGATTTAAAGCTTCAGCCTCTTTCAAATTTGAATCCAATTTTTGTTGTGTGTCCTGCAATCTTTCCACAACAACGCTTGAAGTATCACGCTGAGTAATAAGCAGTTCTTTTGCTTTCCACACCAGATCTGAGTTCAATCCCAAATTTGAAGCGATAGAGATTGCATTACTTAACCCGGGAATCCCGATTACAAGCTTATAAGTCGGAGAGAGCGACTCTGTATCGAATTCGACTGACGCATTCTTAAAATAGCTGTCTGTGTATTCCAAAGTTTTTAATTCTCCGTAATGCGTTGTAATAATTGATTGCGCTCTTTTTCTTGCAAGCTCTTTTAATATGACTTCCGCAAGTGTTGCGCCTTCCTGAGGGTCAGTTCCGGCACAAAGTTCGTCTATCAAAACAAATGTTTCCGAATCAGCTAAATCCAATATCTCAATAACATTTTTCATATGAGAAGAGAAAGTTGAAAGATTTTGTAAAATACTCTGTTCATCTCCGATATCCGCAAGAACTTTTTCAAAGGGATAAATATGAGCCTCGGCGCAGGGAAGGAACATGCCTGATTTCATCATTAAGATAAATAATCCCACTGTTTTGAGAGTTACAGTTTTTCCGCCGGTGTTAGAACCGGTTATAATTACTGATTTGTACCCTTTTCCTATCTCAAAATCATTCTCTACAATATTGTTAACTCTGCCGATTAAAAGCGGATGGCGCATTAAGTCTATCTTAACCGTTTTATCCATATTGATATTCGGCTTTACAGAGTCGGTTTTTATTGCATATCTTGCTTTTGCAAAATGAAAATCAATAAGGGCAACATATTTTTCCATCTGTATTAAATTCTCTATCTCTGAACGAACTTCTTTTGTGAGTTCGGTTAAGATTCGAATTATTTCCGCATAAATTTTTGATTTTAATTCTCTGATTTTGTTGTTCAAAGGAACTATTGAAGCAGGCTCTATATAAAAAGTTCTGTTTGTTGCGGAAACGTCGTGAACTATTCCGCTAACCTTGCTTTTTGAAGATGCTTTTACCTGAAAAACTATTCTGTCATCTCTTAGGGTATATATGTTTTCCTGTAAATGTTTTTGAAAATCCGGAGAATTCATCAAACCTTGAACTGTTTTTTTGAGATTTATTTCATTATCTTTCAGCGAGGAATACAAGCCCTTTAACTCAGGATTAGCATTTTGTTTGACGGTTAAATTGTCATCAAAAGTGTCCAGAATTTTATCTTCCAACTGCTTGTCAGAATACATCAAATCAGCTAATTTGCTAAGCTTGGTATCGTATTCCAAATTCTCTTTCAAAAAGTTTTTTATAATCCTCGAAGTTCTCATAGACTTTGCAATATCGACAAGTTCTTCTTCTACAAAATACTCGCTCTTTTCTCTTAGCTTTGAAAAATTAACAATTCTGTCGACCGGAATATCTCTTGACATATCCAAAAGACTTTTTGCCTCAGAGGTAAAAACAAGCTGTTCGTGGATGTCTTCTGCTTTAACAAAAGGTGTTAAATCAAGACAGAGTTTCTTGGACTGTTCAGTCTTTGCGTATCCTGCAAGTTCAAGTAAAATCTTGTCATATTCAAGAGCTTTTTGTGATTTTTGGATTATAGACATTATAAGTTGATTATAGATAATAAAGATTTTTCTGCAAGCAATAACGATATAAAAGCTCTACGGACAAGTCTTAAATGCTTTAAGCTTCTCTTTTATGTACCCTAAATAAAAAGAGTCCAAATCTTTTTTTGTCTGTATCCCGTATTTTTTCATAACCTCACGAATCTCATCAGGAGGTGTAATTCCTTGCTCTATAAACACACTTACTTTTTGAGCACAGCTATGCCTATCGCGGATATTTTCGAGAATATTTTTTACCGAACTTTCAGAACAGAGTTTTTTGATTTTCTCTTCTCTCTCTCGTTCTCGTTCTCGTTCTTCTTCTCGCTTGCGTTCTTCTTCCGGATCTTGTTCTTCTTCCGATTCTTTGGCTGTTTTATCGTCATACCAATCCGAGATAGTACTATTGTTAAAATTCATTGATTTGCGTTCTTTTAGAAAATTATCTCTGTTTTTTTCTAAACGTAATATCTCAATATGGTCACCGTTTCTGATAATGGCATTTAAGTACGCATTGACGTTTTTCTTTGCAAGCTTATTTCTTATTATGTAATTTCTTAAAATCTCTCTGTCATTCTCTGAGATTCTGTTCTCTACATTGAGAGAGAGAAGATTATCATTAACATTAACATTGACATTGACATTATCATTATCATTATCATTATCATTTACATTTACATTATCATTATGCTTAGCAAAATTAGCATTTGCTAGATTTGCTTCATTTGTTTCAATTAATTCTTGTTCTTCTTCATTTTTATCATTTGCTTCCTTTGGATAATTTTTGCTTAAACCGCCTTTTCTTCCGCTTTGTTTTCTTTTTTCTACAATTTCTTGATATTTTTCTTCATCAACATCAAGCTGGTTTTTGATAAATCCGAAAGCAAGAGTTAGATTTGACGGCAAATTGATTAATTCACCGTTTTTAACATAACTTAGAATGGCTCTGAAAATACAGCCTAATTCTTCGTTGGAACTATCCTTTAAAATGTCGTGATAGTTGGAATACAAAATAAAAGAGTCACGCATGAATACCTCCCTAAACATTGATTGACTACATACTAAAATACACAACGGGCAAAACAAAAATCAAAAAATGCACAATTGTGCCTGTACCCTTGAATGATTTCTCCTACGCCACACTTAAGTCTTGTTTCAAAATCAGGTACACCTTTATTTTAACATTTTTCCGATTTTGACCTAAGGATTGTAACGAAAAATTTACATCTAAACCTAGAACTCAATATTTATAGGTAATTAGAGCTATAAAACAGCAAGAAACGCAGGAATTAATTGGGTTATAAAAATACACCCTCTCCCCAATTCCTATCCCAAAGGAGGGGCTTATGCCAACCGGTACGCAAGCAGTAGCGTGCGTTTTAACGCACGAAAAGATAAAAGTATTAAAAATTTAATAGTTTAAATATTTAGATATCGTGCACTAAAGTGCACGCTACAAATTCCCAAGAGAGGGGTGCTGCCAAGCGGTAAACCTCTTAACCTCGCCGGTTGAAGAGGTCACAGCCATAGGAGCATACGTAACGTACGGCTGTGGATGAGGATTCAACATTATTTGAGTCAACAGTTAATGTCAGGCATTGTCTGACAAAAATTTTAAATATTTCTATATCACGCTCTTATTAAACAACTGTATTTTCCTGACTGTAATAGGCAATATTCTTCGTGTTTCAGTTTTTGATTTAATAATGCTTTCCGTTATATCAATATTATTCCGTCTTGTCGTCATAGATTCATTATTATTAAGCATATGTGATAAAATCATATCCAAGTCATCTTCACTTATAAACGGTTTTTTCAACATAACATTGTCTGTATAGCTTTCATCCTTTACAGATGTTTTATGCCCGTTCAAATCCATTATAGTACCTATGTATTCACTGCACATAAACTTATTTAATACAGATATCTCGTTACCTGCAATATCAAGTATAGAATATTCTATCAATTGTCCGCTGTTATTGATTTTAGAAACTTTAATCCTTTGGTTTTTGTCATTATATTCTACGACACGATCAAGAATATCGTACCTGTAATTCTGTTCATTAAGGATTTTTGAATTCAACTTTAGCTTCCTGCTGTTAACTCTGTTTAATTCATCATAGCCGTATTCGACTTCATACGTTCGATTTTGAACTAACTTTTTTATTGCGATAAGTTCGTTTTTCTTGTTATAAAGATATGTAATAGTGTGTGAAGCCTGGCCGCATTTGTTAAAAGTTATTTTCTGCGTCAATAATCCGTTTTTGTAATATTCCTGCCTAAATAAGCGGTTATTCCTGTAATGCTCTATATTAGAGATTGAAGAACATTCATAATATATTTTTTTAAGGATTTCTCCTGTGTCCGAATAGTATTCCACATGCGAGACGTTACCGCTTGAATTTTTGATGATTTTAACCCCAAAATCCGGCGATTCGGTTTTAGGTGTAATATTTTCAGAATTGTTTACATTTTTTTGAAATTGCTGCAATTCCGCAGGTATGGAAATACTTGCAATACTCTCTGCCATTAAGCATACTCCGTCTTAATATATTCTTACAAATTACATATATATAAAGACAAAAAATACCTGCCGATTTCATAGTTTACAAATTTTGTTACAAAACTACACATTAAGCTTATAACCGCCGCCATATATAGTTTCAATGTATTGTTTGCCGTCGGAAATCTTATCAATTTTTGAACGTAAATGTCTTATATGTACTCTTATTGTTTCAACATTGTCATCCGGCTCGTATCCCCAAACGTCCTTAAGAAGTTTTGCACCCGATACCATATTGCCGTGGTTTTGGAACAATATGTTAAAAATATCGTACTCTATCGGTGTAAGTTTTTGCACCTTGTCGTTAATCTTAACACTGTATAATTCCGGAATAAGCGTAATTTCCTTATAAGTCAGCAATTCCCTTACCGCTGTTGATTTGGGGATTTGTTTTGTTCGTTTTAACAATGCCCTCACTCTGACAATTAATTCATCAATCTCAAAAGGTTTTGTTAAATAGTCATCAACACCTAAATTAAAGCCGTTTACCTTGTCATTAAGCTGAGATAAAGCAGTAAGCATGATAATCGGTGTTTCGGAGATTTCCGAACATTGACGAATTCTTTGAGCAACCGTAAAACCGTCTACTTCCGGCATCATAACATCCAAAACTATAAGTGACGGTTTTTCCTGTTTTGCACTTGCAAAACCCTCGATTCCGTTAAATGCCTGAACTACTTGATACCCTTGCAGTTCAAGATTTATTTTTATAAGCTCATTAATTGCTCTATCGTCGTCTATTACTAAAATTTTTGTCATAATATTTATTTTCTGTTAATTTTTGATAATAATTTTAAAATTTCTAAATACATCCAAACCAGCGTAAGCATAAGCCCAAAAGCGCCATACCACTCATAGTCTTTAGGAAGCATCATTTGCTCACCTTTTTCTATAAAATCGAAGTCCAGAATCAAATTTAAAGCAGCAACCGCAACTATAACTAAACTTATTAATATACCTGCAGGAGAAGCAGAATTAATAAGCGGTACGTGCATGTGGAATAACCATCTTCCTAATATGTCTATAAGATAAATCCCTGCAATTGATGCCGTAGTAATAAATATTACACTTCTAAACTTGTCAGTCGCTTGTATAAGCTTCATTTTATATAAACCTAACATTGCAAATAAAGCTGCGAAAGTTCCTGCAACAGCCTGCATAACAATACCGGGGAATTGTGACTCAAATACTGCCGATATACCGCCTAAAGCACAGCCTTCACATACAGCATATACAGGAATAAGATATTTGTTTTTTGCAAAAGCAATAATGAGTGCAAGAATAAAACCGACAATTGTACCTCCGCCGGTCAGCATCATAGCTAAATCCGTATATCCTGATGTCATTCTCGACCATACAAATGCAGCTGAACAAACCAGCAACAACCCTAAAAATGCCGTAATTTGAATAGTTCCGTTAATAGTCATCGGCATCCCTTCAAGAATTCTTTCCTGTTCATTGAATCTGCTTTCATTTAAAATCGGATTTGACATATATTATCTCCTCTTTATACTCTCATTCTTATAATATTATACCACGTATTATTCAGTAAGAAATTATGTTAATGATTTTTTAACAAATGAAAAATATGTAAACACCCTCTCCCCTACCCCTCTCCCAAGAGAAAGACTTATTACAGCCGATGCACAAACAAGTCCTCTCCCTTACGGGGTGAGTTACAGAGAGGGTTGTTCCCATAAACAAACAGTTTTTGTCAGGTGAAACCCGATCTACTTTGTTTTAGTAAGAAGTAGCGTGCGTTTTAACGCACGAAAAATTTAATAGTATAAATATTTAGATATCGTGCACTAAAGTGCACGCTACTACGCCCTAGGGGGTGAGTTATAGAGCGGATTGTTCTCATAAACAAACAGTTTTTGTCAGGTGAAACCTGACCTACTTTGTTTTAGTGGAAAAGGGTAAATTAAAAGGGGTAAATGGTAAATGGAAAGTTGAAAGTTGAAAGGGGTTTTAAAAATACACCCCCTCTTTTACCCCCTCCCCTACCCCTCTCCCGCACTACTGTCCGAGATAAATTTAAATAA
>CADBXV010000051.1 GCA_902798645.1 uncultured bacterium | reverse complement strand
ATTATCCAGCAAATCATTCAATGTCATTGCAAGAAGTTCTTCTTCTGAATATATTCTGTTTTTCTTATTATATCTGTTTATATAATTCTTAAAACGCATTATTATTTATCCTTTCTTGATTTTTTGTTTCTTAATTTTGATACTATATCTGAGATATCAAAATTCTTTTTTGTTTGTGACATTAATTTTATTATTTGATTTATTGGATTTTCAGGGTTTACGTTCTTCCCCTCGCCTACTTGCGACTCTGACGGAAGAAAAGACGTCAAGCCGTTCCCCTCGCCCTGCGGGAGAGGGGTTAGGGGTGAGGGGGCAGATTGTGCTTGTTGCAACAAGAATCTTTCAGGATTATCAACACCTTTTTGTTCGAAGTACCAGAGGAAGATTTCTTCTATATTTAATGGTATTACTTGAGCAAAGCGTTCTACTGCACTAACAACAAGGTCAGCTTGTTCACTTTTTACAGCGGTTGCGGAATTATCTGAATATGTATATTTGTAATCCCCTTGACGAACAGAATCATCAATTTCAATATATTCCTGCTTATTGTCTTTTGATACAAATATTGTTTCAACTCCACTCTTAAAATCAGCGCAAAGTTTTGCGACCTTTTCCACGTTCGGGATAATCAAATCTTGATTAATCGTATCCACTATCATCGCAAGTCGTGTCATCTGACCTTGGGTTTTTACATTAATCTCGGTTGCTGTTTTTGTTCCGCTATCTTCTACTGCACCAACCATATTTGGGAAAATTCCGGAAACTTCAGCCATCAAATCATTCAAGAAGGTTATATCCTGCATAAAGATTTGAGGGTTAAATTGCATCTGTTGAAAGGCTGCCGCAGGAGTAAGATTATCACCGTACTCAATAATTTTCCCCGGGTATAATTGAAGTTCATCCTCATCAAAAAATCCTTCCGGTGCTAAAAGCGGCGGATTTTCACTCAATGCTTGGAGGTTACAAGTTCTATTTAGTAAATCCTCCTGAACTTGTGAAAGCGAAAGAACAGAGTACAAAGGACTTATACCCCTCTTTGTTTCAGGATCACGAACAAATGCGCCATAAGAAAACGGATTAATCAAGGCATTGTTTTTGTGGAACAAAACAAGGTATTTTCTTGCAACAACTACTGCATGCCAATTTTTTAAAAGTCTGCCGTTTGGAAGCTTCAAATCTCCCCAATGTTCAAGAACTTCAATAGTTGAACCTTTTACGATATCTTCACTTCCTTTTAAACGATTATTTTTTCCGTCTTTTACAAGACGCTGAATTTCTTCCGCTACATCTTTATCAATAGTATAAAGTTTGTTATTAATAATATCATTTGGTGTCTTATACGCTCTATAAATCTTAGGACAAGAATCCCATTCATCAGCTTGAGTTGAATCAAAAACAATGTCTGCAGGGTTAACTGGGTAAATGTAAGGATTATTATAGATTTCTCTTTCATCTACATAAAAGTTTTTCCCTTCCTCGATTGCTTTAGCGATTCTTGCTTGTTTTTCTAAATCCATAGAATTTGGGTCAACAAAAAAGTCAATAGGTCTGCGGTATTCTTCAGACAAAGTTTTCCAGGCGGTAAATGAGATTAATTCACCGTACAATAAAGCGTTATCTATAATTTGATCACACGTTTTTTGGTAGTCCATTTTTTCCATAATATCCACCAAAACCGCTTTTTGTCTGTTTGAGGCATTGTCTGAGTCGTGATTTTCTCCCGATACATCGAACATAGAATTAACATTTGCATAAGTATTTCGCCATATATATGATTTAAGTGTTTGGTAAAACATAAAAGTTTTGCACATCTTGATTTTGCTTTTCCATCTTTGTTTTTTATCACCTGATGGGATATATTCGTTTTTGAAAAAGATTTCATCAGATAAATTTTGCGCCATTTCCAAATTTTTTGAACGCTCACTGTTCCACTCAATAAACTTGTTTGAAATCTTTTTCACAAGGTTTTCTTCATTTTCTTTACTTAACTTTGTTGTTCCCAAATCCGGATTAATAATGTACTCAAATGTCATAACAATTTCCTTTCTTTTAAATTAATGTCAGGCAATGCCTGACAAATTGTAATTATTCCGCTATAATTTAAATTTTTTTCACAAAAGCAGATACAAAAATCGTGCTTGAAAATATCAAACACGATTAAAGCATAATTGATTATAGTAAATTTTCTTTACTACAAATTATCAACCTGTTCTTTTATATATTTATTTTTAGAATCTAAGCTTTGTGCTTTTTTTGCATATTCTTTTGCTAAATTTAAATATTTGCTGTTTGCTGTATTTTTATACAAACATTCACTTGCATATGAGGCATATAAATATGCCGGAGCATTTGTTTGATCCAATGCAAATAATTCATCAAAATATTTAAGAGATTTTTCAAATTCTCTGTTTAGATAATACATATACCCAAACCTTGCATACACTTCTTCCATAGTTTCAGGGCTGTAGTATTTGTTTGGATTAAGTTTTTCTTGCGGTACACTTATTACTATAGATTTTCTGTCTGAAGATAATTGCACAGGCAGCACTTCCGATTTATAGATATTGTACCTTCCCATAGTTTCCCAATCTTCAAGAAAATATTTTTTATTTTCATAAAAATTTTCTAATCTTTTTGATGCACTCGGATGATCACTTCTTAAATCCGAATCAATATCATATGTCATCAAAAACTTCAAAACATCTGATGCATTATTCAAGTTGTAACCTGCATGCAATGCCAATTTTGCACCTTCCACATCCGCTGCGTATTCCATATTTTTAGAATCAATTGTATACTTTTTCTTCATTCCCATATATATCAGCGCTGCACTTGCACTTCCTCTTGATGCACGCCTATTAAGTCTTTCCATTCTTGCATATAATTGTTCTGATCGTTTTTTATGACCGAGAAGTGCATGTCCCATTTCGTGTCCTATTACCAATGCAAGGGCATCATCATTATTTGAAAAGGTGTCATAAAGAGATGTGCTGATTGCAACGTGATTTACACCGGAAGTATAAGCATTCGGATTATCTGTATCTTTATATACACTAATTCTCCAATTTATATAATCCAATTTATTAGCACGAATAAGTCTTTCTGCTATTCTGTAAACTTTATAAAAATCTTCTGCATCTGCTTGAGTTGTATAGTATTTTGAATGTTTCTTACCAAGTTGTTTTGCATAAACTTCATATTTCTTTGCATCATTTTCTAATTTTTTGTTATAATCAGTGTCGCTAACTTCTTCATAATGTCCAAACTTCATAATCTTAGGATCTTTTAGAGGAACATTATATGTAATAACATTATTTGGTATATTGTTATCGTTTTTTTCTTTTAACAGTTGCTGCGATGTACCGTATTTCTGCGCATGTTTCATTTCTTTAATTTGCATTTTTGCATAATCTTTTGCTTCTGTTGAGCCGATTACTAATGCTAAAACCGCAAATAAAATAATAAACTTTTTCATATATGCTCCTTTTTTAATAAAAGCATTTTAGCACGAATTACTTTCAAACACAAATATTTTACCATAATCTCGCCTAAAACCGCTTCTTAGTAAACAAAGGGCGGAAGCACGATTTTGTGCCTCCGCATATATCCTTCCCTTGAACCATGTCAGAGACATTTTTAAACATTCTATGCAATAATTATGCATTTTTCTGTTTGCAAATCCGTTTAAATACAGTTTTCCGTCATCGTTTACAAAATAATAAATTGCACCTATTAATTTTCCTTTTGTTTCAAAAAGATAAAAAAATGTTTTCCTGCAAATAAATTCAAATGAATTTGTATCAGTAATTTTGTCTTGCACGCTTTCATAAAGCATCTTACATTCTTCCTTGTATTTTTCAAAACCTTTTTGTTTTGGTATCCATACATTAATCATAAATATCCTTTATATTTTATCTTCACTCAATCCTTCTACTATATTTATCACTGGTTCAATATTTTCCGGCTTTTCATCGTCCAAACCCAGTGCAAGACGTTGTCCCTTCTGAATTTTTCCGATTGAAGATATCAAAAAATCCATTGTCGCTATTGAATTTTTTGGCATTTCTAAAAATTCTATGTCTGCTCGAGTAAGCTCTTTTGAAAATTCCTCAAGAACAAACTCCAATATTGAAAGAGTTTTATTATAAAAATTAATATGTTTATCATTAATTTCTTTTTTCAATTTTTGATTATCAATTTTTTCTTTTTTTGACATAATTAATTCCTAAATTTACTTACATACTCGTTTTAAAAAGAAAAACCTGAAGGCAGGGCGTAAACGTACAAATAAAGGAGTAACGGATAAATATAATTTACCCGCGAGAGAAAGGTGAAATGATGAAAAATTGCCTTCAGGCAGAAATTTATCCTAACTTTTTTATAAGCTCTGTATTTCCGTAAAAATCACATGCATATTGACTGGATTTTCCATTCTTACCATCTTTATTAAGACCATACTTCCAGCCGTATGGCTTTGATTTAAGTTTTCTTTTATTTACTTCTTTAGCAGAATATACTATTTCATCCTTTAGTTTAAACACAAGGTTTTGTGCATGTATTCCTGACAAAGTAACTTTATTCATCCCTCCGGCAAAATTGTATTCTACAAACTCTGCAACAGGTCTTTTACAAATCGGACAAAATCCTATTGATAAAACTCTCTGCGTATAAATATCATTTTCTTCCAGATAATAAACCTCATCTGCACTAAAGTTGCCGCAATGACGCATTAAAACCTCCTATATGAAAAATAATCAAAACTTTCATAATGAAAGTTCTAATTTATTACTTTCCATAATTCTTAATTTGTAACAGTTAAACTCAAATGGACGTAATTCGCCCTCATACCCTTGGAAGATTTCTCCTACGCTGCACTTAAGCTTTGTTTCAAAATCAGGTACAAATATATACTACTACATTTTGAATTTTCACCTAAGGATTGTAACGAAAACTTTACATCTAAACCTAGAGTTCAATATTTGCAAGCTTTACAGGCTGACTTATATCAAGAAAAGTCTTATATAGCTTAGTTTTTAGGCATTTTTAAAATATTTTTATTTGAAAGATTTTTATGTTTTTTTTATATTTAAATTAGCTACAAAATAAGGAGTGAAGCATGAAAGCAATCGTTTTTGATAATGAATTAAAACTTGATACAAATTATAAAAAACCTGAACCGCAGACCGGCGAAGCATTGATAAAAGTTTCCCTTGCAGGAATTTGTAATACTGATTATGAAATTACAAAAGGATATATGGGGTATGTTGGCATTTTAGGACACGAATTCGTCGGTGTAGTAGAAAGTGTTAACAGCAACAATCCTATTGATAAAAAATGGATAGGAAAACGTGTTGTAGCAGAAATTAGTTACGGTTGCGATAAACCTGATTGTGAATGGTGCGCAAAAAAGAATTATCGTCACTGTCCGGAAAGACATACTTTAGGAATAGTAAATAAGGATGGCTGTTTTGCAGAATACATGACCATGCCCGTTAATGTTCTATTTGAAGTACCTTCTAACGTACCGGATGAACAGGCGGTTTTTGTAGAACCACTTGCAGCAGCTTGCGAAATCAGTGAACAATTACACATTGAACCGATGCAAAAAGTTCTTGTACTTGGTGACGGAAAGCTCGGTTTAACAACAGCATTAACGCTTCATGCTCAAAACCTTGATGTAACTTTAGTAGGTAAACACCAAAACAAATTGGATATTGCAGAAAAACAAGGTGTTAAAACTGAATTGCTTCAAAATTTAAAAATAGAAAACATATATGATGTAGTAGTAGAAGCAACCGGAACAGCAGGCGGATTTGAAACTAGTATGGCATTAACAAAACCCAGAGGTATTTTGGTCCTAAAAAGCACAGTTGCGACAGGAAAAGAACTCAATCTTGCGCCAATTGTCATTAATGAGATTACTGTTCTCGGTTCCAGATGCGGACAATTCCCACCTGCTCTCAGACTTCTTAAGAATAACAGAATAGACTTTAAACCGTTTATATCTAAAATCTATTCAATAGATGACGCTCTTGAAGCCTTTGAAGCAAACAAAGCAAAAGATACAATTAAAATATTAATAAAAATGTAATAGTAAAGGTAAATATATTTGGCTTGTTAAACATTTAAGGAATATAGCAAAGAGGTGTATAAAATAATACACCTCTATTATTTTGCTGCTGCTGAATTTTTTTAATAAATATCACTCTATACCATCTCTCTAAGTTTTTTCAACTGATCACGAATTTCTGCAGCTCGTTCAAAATCAAGAATTTTAGCGGCTTTATGCATATCTTTTTCCAGCTTTGAGATAAGTTTTGGTAAATCTTTCTTTTCTATACCCAAGTCAACCATTTCTTCTGCAACAATGTCTTCAAAATCACGATAGCTTGCAACAAGTGATAACAAGTTGTTTTCAATCGGTTTTTTGATTGTTTGAGGTATAATGCCGTATTTTTTATTATGCTCAAGCTGAATTTCACGACGGCGATTTGTTTCATCAATTGCCCTTTGCATAGAATCTGTTATCTTATCAGCGTACATAATAACTTCACCACAGGCATTACGAGCAGCACGACCTATTGTTTGAATAAGACTTGTATCTGAACGCAAAAATCCTTCTTTATCAGCATCCATAATTGCCACAAGTGAAACTTCCGGAATATCAAGCCCTTCTCTCAGCAGGTTAACACCTATCAGAACATCAAATTCACCCAATCTCAAATCACGCAAGATTTCCACACGTTCTATAGATTTTATACCGCTATGAAGATAACGAACTCTTATGCCTTCTTGCAGGAAGAAATCACACAAATCTTCTGCCATACGTTTTGTAAGAGTTGTAATCAAAACACGTTCATCTTTTTTAGCACGTTTGGCAATCTCTTGTTTTAAGTCTGCGATTTGCGTTTCAATCGGCCTTACGGAAATCTTGGGATCAACAAGTCCTGTCGGACGAATGATTTGTTCAACCAGCTGTGTTGAAGTTTTTTTTTCGAAATCAGAAGGTGTCGCAGATATATAAACTTTTTGTCCGACTTTAGCAAAAAATTCATCCCACTTAAGCGGACGGTTATCTTTTGCGCACGGTAATCTAAACCCAAAATCAACAAGAACTTGTTTTCTGGAAGCATCGCCGTGATACATTCCGTTTAGCTGGGGAAGTGTTACGTGAGATTCATCAATAACGGTAAGAAAATCTCCCCTAAAATAATCTAAAAGAGTTGCAGGAGCTGAACCAACCGGACGACGCTCTATTATACGGGAATAATTTTCAATACCTGAACAATATCCCATTTCTTTAATCATTTCCATATCATATTTTACACGTTGTTGAAGCCTTTGGGATTCAAGAATTTTATTTTCACTCTCAAGTTCCGTTACACGATTTCTAAGCTCAGCTCTTATCATATCAAGAGTCTCGTCTTCGTTTTCATCATATGCTATATAGTGAACAGCCGGATATATATATACACTTTCCGGAGATTCAATAATTTCACCTGTTAAATGATCTATCCTTACAATTTTTTCTATCTCATCACCAAAGAAATAAATACGAGTAATAATTTTTTCGTAAGCAGGCATTATCTCCAAAATGTCACCCCTTGCTCTGAAGGTTGAACGCTCTAATTCGACATCATTTCTTGTATAACGTGTCATAACAAGATGTTTGATAAGTTCATTACGTTCAAGTTCATCACCAACAGAAACTTTTATAGTTCCCCTAAAATAACTTTCAGGCAAACCCAAACCATAGATACAACTGACAGAAGCAACTATGATTACATCGTTTCTTTCATAAAGGCTCCTTGTTGTATTATGCCGCAAACGGTCGATTTCATCATTTATACTTGCAGATTTTTCTATATAGGTATCCGTCCTTGGAATATAAGCTTCAGGCTGGTAATAATCATAATATGAGATAAAATATTCTACGGCATTATTAGGAAATAGTTCTTTAAATTCATTATAAAGCTGAGCCGCAAGTGTTTTGTTGTGTGCAATAATAAGTGTTGGTTTTTGAACACGTTGAATTACATTAGCTATAGTAAATGTTTTACCGGAACCTGTAATACCGAGAAGTGTTTGCGCATCATCACCACGATTAATACCCTCAACCAATTGTTCAATAGCTTTCGGCTGATCTCCTGATGGTTTATATTTTGAAACTATTTCAAACTTTCTTTCCATAAAAACATTATAGCCTTAATACAATAATTTGTATATTTTGATGTAAACAATTATTGTCAGGTGGAACCTGACCTACATTTATTTTAATGGAAAATGGAAAGTGGATATAAAATAACAAAATGTATTTTATAAATCAAAATATACATTTTATTGTATTATAATTGACTTTTATGTTTCAGCACATATACTATATATATCGCTAAATATGTGTATGTTTATATTATAAAAATTAAAAAATAGGCGGTTTGCTCTTGCAAACCGCCTATTTTTTTAGATTAATTATACAGCTTTATACAGCCTTAAATACTAAAGTAGCATTATGACCGCCGAACCCAAATGAATTTGAAAGTGCAGCATGTACTTTTGCTTGTCTTGCTTTATGAGGAACATAATCCAGATTAGCGACATGCTCATCTTGATTATCAAGGTTTATAGTAGGCGGAACAACACCGTCGGTCATTGTTTTTATACACACAATAGCTTCAACTGCCCCTGTTGCACCTAACATGTGACCATGCATACTCTTTGTTGAGCTAACTAAAAGATTTGGGTTCTTTTCCTTGTCACCAAATATTTCAGCAATAGCTTGAGATTCAGCAATATCACCTAAACCTGTACTTGTACCGTGTGGGTTTATATAGTTTATATCTTCCGGTTTCATATCCGCATCTCTTAATGCAAACTTCATAGCATTCAATGCACCTTTACCTTCAGGATCCGGAGCTACGATATCGTGTGCATCAGCAGTTTGACCGTATCCTACTATCTCTGCATAAATTTTTGCTCCGCGTTTTTTAGCATGCTCGCATTCTTCAAGAATTAAAACAGCAGCACCTTCACCCATTACAAAGCCATCTCTGTCTTTGTCATAAGGTCTTGATGCTTTTTGAGGTTCATCATTTCTTTTTGATAAAGCACGACATGCTGTAAATGCACCTACACCCAATGTTGTAATAGTAGCTTCACATCCGCCGCAAACCATTACATCCGCATCACCATATTGGATTGCTCTGAACGAATCACCAATAGAATGTGTACCTGTAGCACACGCAGAAACAACAGCTTTATTTACACCTTTATAACCATGCTGCATTGAAATTCTGCCTGATGCCATATCTACAATCAACATCGGAACTGTAAATGGTGAGCCTTTAGTAGGTCCGTTATTAATCATCTTTAAATGGTTTTGTTCAAATGTTTTAAAACCGCCTGCCGCAGAGCTAACAATAACACCAATTCTATATGGATCAATATTCGCTTCATCAAGTCCTGCATCAGCAATTGCTTCATCAGCTGCAACAACTGCAAACTGAGTATATCTATCCATTCTTTTAGCTTCTTTTGGATTTATATAGTCCTCAGGATTAAAATCTTTGTCTTTTATTTCGCCTGCAATTGTAACTGTATGACCTTCTAAAGGCATTTGTTCAATTGTAGAAATACCGCTTTTGCCTTCAATCATTGAATTCCAAAAGTTTTTTACTCCTATACCGCATGGAGAAACTATACCCATGCCTGTAATAACTACTCTTCTCTTTGTCATCTATTTATACCTCTTAAAATAAAAGCGAGTGAAAGTGCTACACCTCCACTCGCTTAACAATCTTATACTCGTAAATCAATTATGAGTGAGCTTCGATGTAGTTAACTGCATCTTGAACTGTTTGAATTTTTTCAGCTTCTTCATCAGGAATTTCGCAACCGAATTCTTCTTCAAAAGCCATAACTAATTCAACTGTATCCAAAGAATCAGCACCTAAATCAGCAGTAAAGCTTGCTTCCGGTGTAACTAATGCTTCATCACAGCTCAATTGATCTACAACAACTTTTTTTACTTTTTCTAATGTACTCATTTTTTTATCCTCTTATTTATGTGTAATACACTTAACAAAATAAATTATACTTGTTAAAGATTATTTTGCAATAAAGTTACAAAATTGTTACAGTTGTTAAAATTTTTATTTTTATTTTTTATTTTTTTAGACAAAATCCTATATAGTTTTTATGTTATAATTTCTTTATATATAAAATTTTAATAAGGAAGATTTAATGGGGAAAGATTTTATACCGCTAAAAATATCAGGAATAGGGTATTCCGTTCCAAAAACGGTTGTGACAAATGAAGATTTAACTAAATTGTATGACACATCAGATGAGTGGATTTATACAAGAACGGGAATCAAAGAAAGAAGGGTTGTTTCAGGTAATGAAACAGCGATTGATTTAGGTTTTGATGCTGCAAAAAAAGCGATAGAAAAAGCTAATATAAATGTCAATGAGATTGATTGTATAATATCAGCAGCCTCAGTTCCACCGCAATTGTATCCTACGCTTGCTTGTACTTTACAGGCAAAATTTGGAATAACAAAAACGATTCCGGCATTTGATATGACAGCAGCGTGTTCCGGACTTATTTATGCACTTCAAGTCGCGAGAGGTTTTATAGGAACAGGAATTTATAAAACTATTCTTATTGTCGCTGCAGACAATAATTCCAAAATCACAAATTGGGAAGATAGAGGTACATCAATTTTATTCGGTGACGGAGCAGGTGCAATGGTTGTAACTGCTTCAGACGATGGAGTTGATGATATTTTATCAATAAATATCAGTGCAGACGGTTCTATCGGACAAATGATTTATACAAATATGCCAGCTCATAATTGCCCTCTTGTAGAACAGGCTGATGAAGTTGGTGACGGCGTTATTCACATGAACGGTAAAGAAGTGTATAAATTTGCTGTTACCACAGTTCCAACCTATGTTGTTGACTGTATAGAAAAATCCGGCATGTCATCAGAAGAAATAGATTATTTGATTCCGCATCAGGCAAATCAAAGGATTATAGAGGCAATTCAAAATAGGCTTAAATATTCGGATGACAAGGTAATATCTAATATCAAATATTATGGAAATACTTCTGCTGCATCTATTCCTATTGCTTTAGTAGAAGGTGTTGAACAGGGAAAAATCAAACTTCCCTCAACGGCTGTTCTTTGCGGATTCGGAGCAGGCATGACGTGGGGTGCTGCGGTTGTAAGACTTAGAGAAGGAATTTGCTAGGAATCATTGAAAGTTGAAAGTTGCAATTCAAAAAAGAAAATAACTTTTGTTGGGCAAATATGCCCAACCTACATTTCTTTCCACTTTCCATTTTCCACTTTCAACTAATTTAAAAAGAGGCTAAAAGTTTTGACAAGTATAGAAAAAATTAATATAAATAACAGTTTAACCAAACAAAATATTAAAAATCTTTTAGGATATGCAGTACGAAATAGACGAGGTTACTATAATGATTTACGGCAAGCTGATGAATATAACGGAGCTACTATAGATAGTTTTAAGTCAGTTGGTTTTATCAATACAGGACATACCCTCAAGCATGAAACGTATAGCGTTACAAATTTGGGTGATGAATATTACAAAGATGTTTTTGGCAGATTCAGCTATTTAGGTAAGAGGATGGCTGGTTTATGGGATAAAATTAAAGCCGATTTAATAGATAGATTACAAGAAGAAGAAGAACAACAACAGTAGCGTAGGTTGGGCATACTTGCCCAACAACAAAACGAAATAGGAGAATAAACTATGGTAAAAAAAATAGCATTCTTATTTCCGGGGCAAGGCTCACAAGCTGTAGGAATGGGAAAAGATATTTATGAAAATTATGCAGAGGCAAAAAGTATTTATGATACTGCAGACGAGGTTTTAGGAAAAAGTATTACAAAATTGTGTTTTGAAGGTCCTGAAGAAGATTTAAAACAAACGGTAAATACTCAACCTTGTATTGTAACAACTTCAATTGCTATGATGGAAGCTTTGCGTTCGGAACTTAACATTGTACCGGAATATACTGCAGGACATTCGCTTGGTGAATATTGTGCAATGTTTACTGCCGGGGTAATGAGTTTAGAGACAACTTTAAAACTAATTCAAAAACGTGCAGATTTAATGGGTGCAACTAAAGGCGGAAGCATGGCAGCTGTTCTTAATGCAAGTGAAGAAGTGTTAAAAGCTGGTCTTGAAGAAGGTAATAAAGTCGGTTATGTAGATGTTGCTAATTATAACTCACCGGCTCAAGTTGTAATAACAGGCGATAGTGAAGCGGTTAAAACAGCAGGAGATTATATCCTTGCAAACGGTGCAAGAAGGGTTGTTCCGCTTGCGGTATCCGGAGCATTTCATTCAAAATTTATGCAAGAGGCAGGAAATATCTTTGCTGAATTTATTGAAGATGCAGATTTGAATGATTCTTCAATACCTGTAATTACAAACGTGGATGCAGAACTTACTACCACTGCAGAAGAATTTAGAGCAAAGATGCCTAAACAAATTTATTCATCTGTACATTGGACTCAAACAATTCAAAAAATGGTTGAAGAAGGTGTTGATACGTTTATTGAAATCGGGCCGGGGAAAGTACTTGCCGGCTTAAACAAAAAAATCGTTCCGGAAGCAACTGTTTATAATGTATTTGATAAAGCATCTTTAGAAAATACCGTTTCAGCTTTACAAGAACAAATGGCAAAATTATAAGTGCATCAAAATATATAATATGATGTATTAATTTTATTTTTCCACTTTCTTTGACCGCAAAGAAAGTGGAGAAAGAAACTCTTGGGGCGGTAATTCCGTTCGCTAAGCAATTGTACGGTTCGACCTGAGCAAGTGAACT
>CADBXV010000050.1:13182-15156 GCA_902798645.1 uncultured bacterium | reverse complement strand
CACAAGTTGATATGTTACAATATATACAATGTAACAATTTTTCTTGTTTTGTAACAATTTTTATAAAATCATTAAAGTTTTTGACCGAAAGTGCCGTTAACACATGGTGTAAGATGGTTTAAAAATTTTTGCGCAATAACCTAATTACACTAATAGAAAGTAAGGAAAAGGATTAAATCACAAACAATGGGATTTAGCTTTTGGTTAAAATCGAATAATGGTAAAAACTTTAATCTTGAAAGTTTACAAGAACTCGTCAAGGAAAAAGGTGTTGCAAATAATTCCAAACTGGAAAAGCTTTTTAGCCTTTTTGATGCTGACCGTAATGGTAAGATTGATATTGAGAATTCTAAGGGAGAAAAAGAATTACAATCCTTGTTTAATAAATTCTATCAAACTTCAGGAGATAATCAAATTCTTGAAGAAAGCGAAGTTGCAAAATATCTCTCAGATAACAACTTAAACAAAGATTTATCTGTAAATGATGTTTTTGAATTTTTAGGAATGTTCCTAAAAGAAGATGCTAAAGCGGAAAATGTTAATGAAACCGAAACTGTAAAAACTATCGACAATAAAGAAGTTAAAACAAAAGACGGGAAAGTTACAGAAGTCAAAACGGATTTAGGAAATGGCGAATTTGAAACAACGACTTACACATACCATAATCCTACCGAAAAAGAACCTTTAGAATATGTAACCTTAAGGACAGAAAAATCTGACGGTTCTGTTGTGGAATTTAATGTTCTTGGGGTTGATGAAAACGGAGAATTTCCGGAAGAACGAATTATAGATAGAATTACAACAACAACTGAAAAAGGACAAAAAACAAGGATTCAAGTATTTTTAGGCGGTGGCAGGCTTAATGAAGTTAAATCAAGAGCCAACGGTAAAAAAATTCATAATACATATAACGGAAGTAGTTTTGTCGATTTAGATGAAGGGAAATTACATAAAATTACTCAAATGATAAAGAATGGTAATTTCCAAAGAACTGCATTTTATGATGGCGACGGAAATACTATGGCAGTTATTCAAAAAGATGATACTTTGAGCAACATTGCACTTAGATATGGTGTAAAAGTTGATGATATTCTAAAAATCAACCCAAAAATCAAAATAAACAGTTTGTTAAAAGCTGGAAGCCTTATTCTTGTTCCGGGAGAATTTAGTGCGGATTCTAAAGCTCAAAGAGCAGAAAAACCGATTGGTGAAGTTATGCAAGATGTAAACAATTCTGCATTTAATAAAGCAAGAACAATAATATTTTCTTCATCTTTAAAAGAAATTAAACTTGATAAAAGTTACAAAAATGCTTATGAATTAGCAGAAAAATTGCTAAAAGACAAAGGTATCACACCACAAAATACAAAAGATTTTGGCACTCGAAAAAATGATTTAGCCCAAGAAATTATTGTTGCAAACGGAAGTGAACCAAAGGCATTTCAGTCCGGAAAGAAAATTGTTATAGCTGATAAAAAATTGGATGAAAACACTCTAACGCAACTTACTAATGCCGGTTTTATTCCGTCACAAGAATACTTGCAATTCTACCAACGTTTTCATACGCTTAATCAAACACAAAGACAGAATGTCTTAAACACCATAAAAGTTTGCCAATCAAGAAATAAAGCAAGTGTAGATGATATAAAACAAGCTGTAACAAAAACATTTCCGGAATATTATTTGTTCAATGAGCCTAAAGTTGAAAATGTGAGAGCCGTTACTAATCCTGAAAAAGAGTATATGGAACTTACAAAAAATTTGATTTTAGGTATGTATGATAATGCTATTCAACAATTTGATTCTCAAAGAACAATGAATCCATTAAATCCAATGTTTTATGCAGAGGGTATAACTTTAGCAGTTGTAAATCCATTAACCGACTTAGTTGAAGCACTTTATTATGATGTATGTAAAGGTAAAAAATTAGATGAAAAAATATTAAGAAAAAAAAAAAAAATCAGTCCCGAATAT
>CADBXV010000050.1:0-13137 GCA_902798645.1 uncultured bacterium | reverse complement strand
GATAAATTAAGAGCAAATCCTTATACAGTAATTGATATAATGGCTTCCGGTGGTATAAGGCAAATACAGAATTTAAAACGTGAAGCTTCAAATAAGCTTAATACATTAAAGCCAAGTGAATTTAAAAGCTATTTTAAATTAATTACCGGTCAAGACTATGACCCTAAAAAAATAGAAGCTTATATACAAGCTTGTCAAACACAAAATGAAAGCAAAATAAGTGCAGCTTATGATAATGCACTTGGTACAAGATTTAAAAATGCTGTATCTGATTCTTTAAATTGGAATGCATCTATGTCAAATGCAGCAGATATAGTTGGTATGTTGATTGGGACAGGAATTATTGGTAAAGGTGTTGTAAAAGCCGGAACAGAACTTTTAGGAAAAGAAACCGTTGCGAATCTGGGTAGAGTTGGCAAATTTGGTTTTTCAATGGGCACTAATGCCATTACTATGGCAAGTTGGGAAGTCTTGAAAGCTTCTGCTGAAAAAACAACCGGTGCAATTATCAGAGGTGAACTTCCTACCGTAACTGATTTAAAAGATGTTGGCTATGCAGGACTTGAAGGTGCAGGATTAGGTGTATTTACGGCTGCTTGGTCACCAATCACTCAAAGTTTGATGAAGGCGATTGACAAACCTATACAAACTGCCGTAGCAAAATCTTTGCAATCAGGTTCAAAAACCGGTAAAGATGTTATGACAACATATTTAAAAATGTCAAATGACCCAAGCTGGATTGCTAAAGGTGCAGGATTTATGTCTGAAGTTGGCGGATTTACTTTATACAGTACTTCTGAAGAAGCAATTAAAACTCTCTTAAAAAACGGTTCAATCAGTAAAGACGGATTAAAAGAAGCTTTGAAAAACATGCAGTTATCTTCTGATAGTGAGTTAGAAAATATGTCCACTTCAGAAATGTTGGAAAAATATTTGTATGCACAATTTAAAGGACAATTGCAAGGCTTAGGTAAAATTAAGATGATTTCACAATTGCTTATGATGCACCATGGTGGAAAAGCTGTTCAACAAGCAATGGTAAATAACATGATTGAAGTAAGCAGCGAAGCTTTGCAGAATGTCAAAATCAATAAACGAACTCTGCACGGACACGATTTTTATGAAATGGAATATCCAAACGGCAGAAAAGAAATAGCAGATTCTGAGAAGAAAGTTATTGCAAACTGTCAAGCATTTACTCAACAATATTTCCTAGCAAAACAACTTGGTGTCGATTTAAATGATGTTGAAAAAACTGAATCAAGAGCAGGTGAATTTGAAGTAAAACCGGAAACAGAAACCGCAACAAAACCGGAAGTTAAATCTCTTGAACTATCAGATGATATTTTATCCGGTGAAAAAACAGAAGTTGCAGATAATAGAAAAGAAGTAATTGAAACAGAACAAAAACCATTTGTCCTTGAAGAAAGTATTTATTCCGAAGAAATAACGAAGGAAACTCTTAAACAACTTGGATATACAGATGCAGAAATAAAAGCAATTGATTGCACGAATAATGACTTTCAACAAACAATGGCATACATAAAAGTACTCGCTATAGATATGAAAGTTGATATTCCTGATTGGAATTTGAATAGTCAGGAATTTAGAAAAGAACTTATTACTGACTTGATTAAAAGTTCAAAAGATTTTGCAAGCAGTCCGTACATAAAATATTTAAATTCAAAAAATATTGAATATCTAAAGAATTTTATAGAGATAAAAACAAATGATATTGATGCAGTATATAGTTTATTCTCAGAATTATTAGATTGCAAGTATTTTAAATTACTAATAGAAAAGTTGCCGGAAATCACAAAATTATACGACAAAAAACTCTCTGCTGATGATATAAAAGGTATTGTTTGGGGCTGGGAAGATAATCTTCAATCTTTAACAATGGATATTGCTGAACAAATAAATAAATTTAATAAAGTACTACCGGATAATTATAAATTTACAATAGGTTCAATTGATAATTTTAAAAATAATGATGTTATATCACCTGAATTTATACAAGAATATGCAAACGAATGCTCTCGTTTTGAAAAATTAAATATAGGAACATGCAGGATATACTATAGACAATCGTTAAATGATCACTGTAAACGCTTAAGAGATTTGTCTAACTTTTTAGAAAGTCACAATATTGAATTAGATTGTGGAGACGGGAAAAATTTAGATTGGACAGATATAGAAAAAATAAGTAAAAGTAACAACCCTAATGAAACCATAGGGTTTATAAACTCTCTTATTCCTAGTGCAAAATCTTTTGGGATAAGTTACATAGATAACATTCCTAAAAATATAGAACAAAAAGATTTTATTGAATTATTAAATACTATAAAGGCTGATGATTTTGGTAAATGCAGGGTTGGCGAATTAATTGATTATTTAATAACAAATAATATAAAAGATTCAAAAGGGTTTGTAGAATACGTAAAAGAATATAAAGGAATAAATGTCCTGGATGATTATTATATTAGCAAATATCTGGAAGTAAAAGATGGTGATTATACAAATGCAGCAAAATTGCTTCATGAAATTATGTCATATCTTCCTGAAAATGTTCAACATAATTATTTGACTTATAGATGGAGAGATCTAATCAATAAAGAAAACGTAAATTGCAAATTATCATTAGATACAATGGTAAAAATAAGACAAAACGAAAACAAAAATTCTGAATTATATCAAGATCCTGGCATATTAGCCGTTGCTTTAGGCAGTAATGATTCTTGTATTATTGAAAAGATGGATTTTTTGTATGAAAAAGGACTAAAGTTACACGATTTTGACTCTAATTTTTTCAAGCCGTCTATTGCTATTGATGATTTTAAACAAAAGTATAACTTGTATGAAGAATTAGAAAAACAAATATTCAATGACCCTAAAGAATCATACTATGATTATGATTCAAAATACTCAGCAAGTTTATATCAACATTTGCAAGCTGCTAATGCTAATATAAGTTTTGAGGAATTAACAAAAATATTTAATGAAGCTGGAAATAAAATTGGTGCCAGAAATAAAATAGAGTTTTTAATGGCTCTTTATAATGATAAAAATAATATTCGTAATGAAGAAAGAAAACAAATAATTCAATCGATTCTTAACGATAATAATATTCCTAAATCTAAAGCAGTAATTGGTATTGCTAATATGAGTTATTCAGGTATTAACGGATATAAATTCTATGAAAAAATGGTGAAACATCCGGATTGTACCGAAGATATTCTTCAATATATGCACGCAACAACTATTTTTGATGAAAGTATTATTGATAATGCAATTGAATTCGTGTTCGATAGAAGTAGCCATTTGGATATTACATGGAAAAAACGACTAATTGAAAAATTACATAAAAGTAATTTGAATATATTTGAGCTGATTAGACATAAATTCAATTCAGGCTCATCTATAGATGCAAAAAATTTATTAGAATGTACTCGTATTTGGGACACAGATAATAATAAAGAATTTAAAAAATCCTTAAGTAAATTTGCAGAAGTTTTATTAAAAGATGAAAATCTTAGTCTGCGAAATGTTAGTAGCATAATATGTAGCTCTGCAAATGAGGTAAAATTAAATTTTGTAAAAAAATTATACCATGATTATGGAGCAGATTTTAACAATAATTATTTTACTAATATTATTATAAGTACAAATACTGATAATGTAGAATTGGCAGAAATACTTTGCACGAATAAAGAACTTAATTTTCCAAAAGAAAACATTGCAGAAATTCTATCATATACTAATAGTAACAATATAAATTTCGCAAAACGTTTGTGTTCTGATAAAAAAATAAATATTCCAATAAATAAAATGGCACTTACATTGTCATTATATAATCCAAAATTTGATAACGACACGTATATTCAAAAAATGGAATTGTTTTTTAGTATGGGATTTGACAATGAATTTATAAGAAGGATATTAGGTAGTTCTAACTCCCTTAATTTTTACAATGAAGAAACTTGTAATATGCTAAAAAAATTGCAAATAAAAGGTGCAAATATACAAAATATGCTTACTGTTTTAACATCTGACAGCATACCGGAAAGAATTGATCAACAAATTGATGCATTACAAGATCTAATGTTACTGGATTTAGATGACATTGCAATTATTGAAACACATGGTGTCTTGGTCGAAGAAAAAATTATAATGCTTCAAAAAGCAATTAATGTAAAACATCCTATAATTGAAACTTCAAAAGATAATATTCAGGCATTCTTAAAATCTATCGGAAATAATAATGCTGCAGACGAAACGATACAAAATGCAGATTTTTCACAAATTGAAAAATCAGGTATTAAGCTTAAATACTCTCGTGAAGAATTTATGCATAATATGGAAGAATTAATTGCACAATACAAACCAAAATTAGATTTAGATGGCGAAAACACAATAATACAAAAATTAGAATTATCCGAAGAAGATAAAAGTGCTGTAAAAGCCAAAATAGAAGAATACAAAAATAATCCAAACTATACCCAAAAAGAATACGAAATTATAGTCGATGGCAAAAAACATCAGGCATTAGAATTTACAGGTTCACACATTACAGGTTCAAATAATGGTGAATTTACGCTTATTGATGGTGACTTATACTATGTAAAATATCCGTCAAAAGATAAACTAGGACAAAGTGTTGAAGAAGTAATTGCTTCACAATTATATAGAGCTGCCGGAATTGATGCACCAAATGAACACTATGTTTATAATTCTAAAGGTGCGGTAGTTGGTATGGCATCAGAATACGTTCCGGAAATGAACGATGTTCCGGATACCAAGATGATGTTTGATAGTTTTGCCGTTGATGCATGGTTAGCCAATTGGGATGCTCCGAAAAATGATAATACACAAGTTTATGCAAATGGCAGAGTAATCAAAAGTGATGTTGGCGGTTCTTTACATTATAGAGCACAAGGTGAACAAAAATTAGGTTTTGGTAACATTGTTAACGAACTTGTTTCTCTTATTGAACACAACAGTTTTTACAAAGAAATGACTAAAGACGATTTATTAAAATCTTTACAACATGTAATAGATGTTCCGGATGAAGCAATTCATAAAGCCATTTGGAATTCTCCGTCTAATGATATAAAAATGATAAATACTCTTATTAACAGAAAAGAGTTTATTAAACTGTTTACAGAAAAAGTTAAAAGTTTAGACGAATCAAAATTCTCTGATATTACGGATTTAATAATTGAAGCAAAAAGATTAACAATTATTGAGTTTGAAAATATTCCGGATATTGAAGAAGCTTTAGGTTATGTTCCAACGAAAACGGGTTTTGAAGGACTACTAAATACGCAAGCAATAGACAGACTTAAATTAACACCTGAACAAAGGACTATTGCTGAAAAAATGAGAACAGAAATCAGAAGATTTACTCTTGAAAATGAAGTTGCTGATGATGTAAAAATATCTGATGAAACCAAAAACTTTATTAATGGTGTTTTAAAAGGTATTCCTGAATTTGCTTCGTATTTTGGTAAACCTCAGCACGGAGGACAAAAATATTCACTTGATGTTCACATATTAAAAGTTTTGCAATCATCTATAAGTGATCCTTTGTATAAGAATTTGGATAATGAAAGCAAAATGGTAATCAAATTCTCAACACTATTACACGATATCGGTAAACGATATTTGGCAGAAGGTAGCGATAAAGGTCACGCTAAACTATCAGCAGAGTATGTATATTCAATATTAGACAGATTTAATCTTCCTGCAAGAACCAAAAATAGAATAATTAATATTGTGAATAATCACCATTGGCTTGAAGGATACTGCAAAAATAAGATTACAACAGAAACAGTCGCTTCAATGTTTAGAACAACAGAAAATTTTACTATTGCAAGAATTATGGCAAAAGCAGACTTAGAAAATGTTAGAGATAATTTCTTTACACAAGTGATGCAAAGTGATTATCCCGGTGAAGTGCACAATATGGAAGATGCTTATAGAAAATTTGAGCAAATAATGGACTATGTACAAACTTATGTAAATGAAATTGAAGTAAATCAGCCAATAATTATGCCATCTAAGTTTGTCGAAGTTCCAGAAGTTCGGAATCCGGATGGAACAATTAAAATACGCAAAGACGGAACACTAATGGAACGCAGAGGTTTTCCAATACAAGAAGTTGAACTTGACGGCAAAAAAGAAACATTTAAAGTTTTAAATTTACATACATTAGATCCTGAAACAGATATGTTTAAATATGGTTTTGCTCATATCAAACTTAAAGATTTAAGACTATTGGTACATAGACCGGGTGATGAATCAAGAACCCCGTTTGATGTATTCAAAACACTAGGTGAAAATCCAATGAATACTTCTTTGCAAAGTATTTCGCTTGTAAGTCCTAATAATGCAGGAGCATATTGTGATAGACAATATGCTTGCGTAGTAGAAGGCAATAGTAATGATATAGGCGTTGCATATTATGAAAATGCTAACACAGGTACTAAAAAGGTACTTAAAGATATGACAGATGAATTACTTGGAGGCACGCATCATCATTTTGTAGAATATGATCCAAGGAGAATATTCTTTAAAACTCAATTTATTGAATATATGAAAACTCAAAAAGGTATAGAAATCGATGATAAGGTCTATACTGCAATAATAAAGTATGCAAGAAGTAAACAATATATAGAAACACAAATCAAAAATATTAAAATCGGTGATACCGTTTATAACGGAAAAGATTTAACAGAAGCACTATTATTTGCAAGAGACCAATTGATAAATATACAGGGTGATACTCCGCACGATGAAGTAACGCAGATGAACTGTAATGTTGTAGCCGGCGGTGTAACAGCTCAGAACCTAGAAGAATTTATCGGTACACCACGAGGACAAGACTTCCTCCGTGCTTGCCGTGATCACTGCGATGGCAGAATAATCTTGTGGTAAGAATTATTTATAATCTTTGTA
The DNA here is from genome assembly GCA_902798645.1 of uncultured bacterium. Lineage (GTDB taxonomy): Bacteria > Cyanobacteriota > Vampirovibrionia > Gastranaerophilales > Gastranaerophilaceae > CAG-196. The sequence continues at coordinate 6,180 of CADBXV010000050.1, read as the reverse complement.
ATTAATATAATGGTATTTATTTTGCGACTAAAATAAATTTTTCTCAAATTCCCCTGTCAATTTTTCTCAATATCGTAGTCAATTTATATGTGCAATAAAATGTAGGGTGCAATTTTTTGCACCAAAATAATTCTCAAATTCTCTGTTCAAAATTCTCAAAACGATTGTTACTTTACATTCCATTAGTTGAAAAAATTTTTTACGTATATAATAAGATAGGTGATTTTTATGAATAAAGTAACAAAAATATTAATAGGTGTATTCCTTGTTTTAATTGTAACAAGTTTAACAGTGATTTGTTGTATAAAGATAAATCGTGTAAGTTTTATTAATAAAAAATCAGTAAAAACTGTTCCATTTCACAGAGGTGTATATAAAAGTTTTAGCATCTCACAAAAAAATCAATATAATTATTACTACATTTTTGATGATGAACAATCCGGTCATACAGAAGAAACTGAACGAGGTATAGGTTTGCCATTTTCTTGCATACAAACAGAAAACTCAGTTAGGTTTAAATTTGGAGGAATTACAGAGCCGGAGGAGGTTTTAGAGATAAAGTCAATTGATCGTGAAGGAATTACCGGCTCATACGGGAATGGTGAATTACTTAAATTTATTCCTGTTCCAAACGCTAATCCTGATAATTTTAATGCAGAGGGGTTATAAGGTAGCAAGTAGATAATGTCTACCGGCTATTATATTTATACACATTAACCATTTCAAAAAGTCACTTTTTTTTAAGTTATTGCTGTATTTTACTAATCTGCATATTATTTAATTTGACATTATATCGCTTGCTTTAACATATACTGGTGTATTTAACTTAAACGAAATTTTACTTCCAGCTTTTAATTTATAATTCAAACCTTTTGCCATTGAACTGATTAAAAGTCCAAAGCCCTTGCATGTTCTTGGAACTACAACCAAACCTACAACCGTTACGGATTCTATAGCAACTACCGCTACACTTATTATAGAAAATGTTATGATACCTATACCGGCAGGAAATGCCCTTAGAGTATTCAAAATTTGAGAAGATTTTAAATCACTTCCGCTTTTTGGTTCCATTCTGACGGTATAAACTTTTTCATTTGGAAAAATTATTTTATCAATTAAAATATAAGCTTTAGCTCTTTTAAACATAGGCTCACTTTTTTTTACTTTTTTGAACTTACCCAACAACCTTGTATGTTCAGGCAAAATCATCCCATTTGAAGCTTCTACTTTTGATACCAATCTAAAATATATTTCATCGTCATTATTTGCTTCGTTTACATCTATGTCTGACTCTGTTTCAAGCACATATGTATTTTTTGGACTTAAATAAACAGTTTCGTCTTCAATAGATGTTGAAAAGACTGTTTGGTCTGTTTCCGCATATTCATTTGTTTCTGATAATACCGGTACCGTTGTAATGAAATTTATTAACAAAATTAATACAAAAGATACAATTTTTTTCATTTTACCACTCTTCCTTTTATAAATACTTTTATAAAGAATTATATCCCAAAAAAATGCAGTTGTATATTTTTGTTATAAATCATACAAAAATTTTTAAATTTTTACAATAAAAAGAAGATAAATAATTGCACATCGCATAGTATATAATTAATTTGCACATATCAAGAGTTTTGACTGGTTATCAAGATATTTGCACATTTTTATAATTATCAAAATTTCTGTTCTTTCTCCTCTAAATAACTATTATGCTTTTTACCCTAGCAAAATTTTTATTTAGGAGGTTTTATGTATATGAATATTATTATTTACGGTTTTCTATCCCAAAATCTCTAAAAATATTTCTTCCATTTTTATCGTACAATATTTTATATAAAACATTAAAAGAACTTAAAACATGCATATCCAACCAATTACAACCCAACAAAATAATAAATCTAAAAGTTTTGGATTCATCTCAAATAAAGATGTAACTTTTAATAATGCAAATCAGCTTATTGAACATCAAAAAGAAAAAATACATAATTTTAATTATGCATCTGCAATTGCAATTACATCTATTGCAATAGTTTGCAGTGCTTTTATGCTTTCTAAAGGTACTCAAAAAGGAACCGGCAAATACCTTCAAAAAGCAAAAAAATATTTTGAAAAAAAATATGCATATTCTTTATTAAATGAAAACGGAAACAAATCAAAATTTTATAAATTTTCACTTTATAATATTAATCATTTTATTAAAAGATTGGATAGCATTAATAATATAACATCTTTAAAAGATATTTTATTTATGAAATTTATGTATAAAACAAAACTTACTAAAACTATTCATAATAACATTACTAATTATTTTGAAAAAATTTCCAGAAAAACCGTTTTAGATTCATTCAAACAAACTGACAAAGCATTTACAAAAATGAATGAATTATACGAAAAACTTGATAAACGCATATTAGAAAAAAATCCTGATGAAATAATTGAACATAAGGGAATTAAATATACCAGAAGAAAACTTGTAGAATTGGCTAAAGAAAATAGACTGAATGCGCATTCGGAACTAAAAAAATTAATTTCAGAAGATTGCTCTAAAAAAAGATATGAATACATAAATAAATCAACTTCTACTCTTTATACAAAATTTTGGGATGCTTCATTTAAAGATTTTTGGACAAAAAATAACAAATTTAAACGAAAAGAAATGTGGCAAACATTTATTGCTGCCGAGCAAATAAAAGGTGAAAAAACCAATTTAGCAAAAGAAATTGCAGACATTAGAAATTCAATTACTTATACTAAAGACGACAGATGCATATATATAAATAACTATATAAAAAAACTTAAAGACATTATTCCTGCTTATGATGAAAAAGGACACGAACTTATAAAAAGACTGGAATGGATTTCTGAGCACTCAGAAGGTTTTAAATATAATAATAACGGTTTCCTTAAAGAACTTTTGAATCTGGAAAAACATTCAATTCCCATAAAAACTGATGAAAATTTAGTAAAAACTATTGAAGAACACAAAAAAACATACATAGATATTCTTCGTGACAAAATAGATTATAAAGGCAGAGGAAAACTTCAAGAGATGATGGCACTTTATTACAAAGCGTCACCTTATGAGCTTACTAAATCCGGAGCTGTACTGGCAACAGAAAATGCTATTAAATCTTTAGACAAGTCTGTTAACCTTGAAAGTGTTGAATTTTTTGACAAAATTAGAGATTTAAGACTTGGCTCTGCTCCTACTGATGTACTTACAATATTACTGTCATTCTTTGCACTGTCTTATGGTTTAGGTTATGCAAAGGATAAAGATGAAAGAATTTCAATAATACTTGAATCCGGAATTCCAATTGCAGGTGCAATCGCAACTACAATGTACACCGCAGCAAAGCTGGTGTCTGGAGGAAAATCTCTTGCTCTTGGTTTTTTATCAGGAATTGCACTTAATCAAATCGGAAAATTTACAAATAATTTTTACAAAGAACACGTAAATATTTTACCTAACAAGAATGATAATGATTTAAGTAATACACAGAAATAAATAAATTCCACACTATTTATTATATAATTCTTCCCTAAATTTTTTAATTTCTGTAACTTCTTTTTTATAATCTGAACTAAATAAAAAGTCGACATTTGCATTTAACATAGATATTACATCTTTTATATTGTCTTTATTCATAACTATCATATCATTAGCCATTTCAACATTAGACATAGCAAGTCTTGTTGTATCTCTGAATCCTGAAGAGGCCAGTTTTTGAGCAAGTTCATTATCTGTAATATTTTTACAAAGCGCCTGCGCTACCAGCATTGGCGCATGAGATATTAAAGCAACGGCTTTATCATGCTCTTTTGCTGTTGTTAAAACGGTGTTTGCACCCAATTCCTCTATTATAGATTTTAGTATCGCAAAATCTTTCATATCAGTATCGTCTTTTGGCGTAACTGCCCAGACTGCGCCTTCAAATAAATCCGGAAATGCATATTCCCATCCTTGATGTTCTGTGCCTGCCATTGGATGCGAAGGTATAAATTTGTATTTATAACTTTTTTGGGAAACAAATTCTTTCAACGAACAAACATCTGATACAATAGTTTTTTCATCTAAAATGTCATTCAATTTAGCCAAAATATCAAGCGTCACGTTCATAGGTGTACATACAAAAACAATATCACATCCTTTTAAATTATTATAATCATTGCTTACATTAAACTCGTTTACACTTCTTGATATTCCGACAATATCATGCTTTTTAGCTTCTAATATATTCTTAAAAATAGAACCGCCTATTAACCCTAATCCTATAACACCAATTCTCATATAATTCCCCTTATTCGAAATACTCTTTTTGCTATGAACAAAATTTTGTTTTATAAATCCTTATGATGGAAAGTTTTTATTCCATCTGCATAATCTTTTACTATTTGTCCATTTCCTTGCAAAGTATACTTATAAATAGTTAAACCCTCCAACCCAACCGGACCTCTTGCATGTGTTTTGTTTGTAGATATTCCGACCTCTGCACCGAAACCGTATCTGAAACCGTCTGCGAATCGAGTTGATACGTTATGATAAACACCTGCAGAATCAACACTATTCATAAATATTTTTGCATTTTCTTCATTTTCGGTAACAATAGATTCTGTATGTCCGGATGAAAATTCGTTTATATGTTCAATTGCTTCTTCTAAAGAATTCACCACCCTGTATGACAATTTTTTCTCTCCGTATTCGAAATGCCAACTTTCAGGATTGTATATAACATCAATTCCGGCATCTTTTAGTGCATTAACTAAATCTTTATCATCTATGCTCTTGTGAACAAGAACTGTTTCTACAGAATTACAAGCACTCGGATACTGAGTCTTTGCATCAATAATTATATTTTTTGCTTTTTCTAAGTCTGCAAATTCGTCAACATAAATATGACATATTCCATCTGCATGTCCGAGTACGGGAATTTTTGTGTTTTCTTTGATAAATTTTACCAGTTTATTTCCGCCTCTTGGTATTATTAAATCAATAAACTTATCTTGTTTTAACATCTCGGAAACATCATCTCGCGTAAAAACTTGATTTAAAACATTTTTCGGAAAACCTTCAGTATTGTCAAGAGCCTCTTGTATGACAGACATAATTGTTTTATTTGTATTATTAGACTCTTTTCCGCCTTTAAGAATAACTGCATTTGATGATTTTACGGCAAGAGCTGAAATTTGAGTAATAACATCCGGTCTTGCTTCAAATATTATTCCTAAAACCCCTATCGGACAAGATGTTTTAGTTAAAACTAAACCTTCATCCAATTCACGTTTCAGAAGAACTTTTCCTACCGGATCATCTAAAAGAGCAATGTCTTTTACACCCTGAATCATATCTCTCATTTTATTTTCATCAAGCTTTAGTCTGTTAAAAGCAGATAGCGTAATCTCACCTGCATCAACCAAACTCTTAGCATTTTCTAAATCTTTTTTGTTTGACTCAAAAATCTTATCTTTATTATTAGAAATTGCGTTTGCAATATTCATTAGCGCTTGATTTTTTATTTCTGCAGACAAGACCGCAATTTTCTTTGATGCAAATTTTGCATTGGATGCAATTACAGAAAAATTATCCGCCAATTTATTTCTCCCTATTAAATATTATTGCTCTCTGTACATTTTTTGGTACACTTCACACATAGACTTATATCTTAGTCTGCGCAGATTAATCATAGTTGCACATTTCTTCTTAAACAAATATGCTTTCAAAGATTGTGCAGGGTAATTTTCAATTTCTTTATCCTGCTTCATAACAAAACCGGATAAATCCATAAAAGGAACACTATTTCTATAGTCCATATAAGGATTTTTACCAAAAAATTCCATCTATACTCCTTTGTGACAGTTAATATCTCTCTCTTTATTTAATTCTATAAAAAAGTTTACAACTAAACAATACAATGTAAAATAAAGTAACAATTTTAAATTCTGGTAAAAAACTTGAAATTTAAACATGTTGTTGATATAGTTTTATAGTAGTTTAGATATGCGCGTGTAGCCCAGTTGGATAGAGCGTTTGGCTACGAACCAAAAGGTCGCTCCATCTATCGGCTATATTTAGTTATACACAATCAATTTTACTATCTCACGAAAAACAGATATATCGGTAGACTGAAGTCTACCACCCTACTGCTGAAGTCTACCCTACTGCTGTAGGTCAAGCATTTT
>CADBXV010000049.1 GCA_902798645.1 uncultured bacterium | reverse complement strand
ATACATTCGGACACAGTCAGAATGTACCGGACATATTAAGGGAATACGGCATTGACAAGTGTATAGTTTGGCGCGGCTGCGGAGACAAAATTCCAAGTGAGTTTAAATGGTGCGGATTAGATACAGTTAATCTAATCAGAGGTTATTTTAACGATGTTTTTTCTGTTAAAACAGACTTAAAGACAAAAGCTGAAATGCTTAAAAAGAATCTCGATTTAATTTCAGAAAAATCATCAGGGAAGTACCTCCTATTACCGATAGGAGCAGACCACCTCGGAGTTGAAACAAATATTGCGGAGCAAATAGCATCAATTAACGAGATTTTAAAAGACGATTACTATATTACACTCGGGTCTCCGTTTGATTACTTTAAACGTGTAGAAGAGAATTTTTCCGAATATTTTTTCAATGACGAACTGAGAGATAATACAAGAACATTTACTCTTCAGGGTTGTTATTCTTCAAGGCTTGATTTAAAAAGATTAAACGTAGAATGCACATATAAACTGGATTTGGTATCCAGACTTGTAAAACAGCAAAATGATTCTTCTTATGACAGCGTTATTGAACATGCATACAAAATGTTATTAAAAAACCAGGCACATGACAGTATTTGCGGTTGTTCAACAGATGATGTTCACCAAGAAAATAAAATAAGGTATAAAAAAATTTTGCAAATAGCTGACGGCATAATTGATGAAATTAAATTCAAAAATGATTTTAACAAAAAAAGAATTTTAAACCTTTCAAATAAGCCGTTTTCTGGTATAGTTGAATTTGAATCGGCAGAAAATGTTGACGGTTATGAAAAAATATCAGTAAGAAAAGGTTTTGATAAATACCTGCTCTCCGATACTCAAAGAATTCCGATTACAGAAGATTATAATAACATTTATACATATGCAACTCCTGTTGCTAATGTTGAACCAAATGAACTTGAGTATATCATGCCGTATTATACAAAATCTGATTTAATAATAAGCGATACGGTTATTGAAAATCGTAATATCAGTTTAAAAATAAAAGATAAAAAAATATACATAAACGGAATTAAGTTTTCCTTAAAAGACTTCAAAGATCTTGGTGACAGCTACAACTTTGCTCCTAGTGAAAACGACAATGGCATTGAATTTGAAGTTATGCGTTCAAAAGTTATTATGGATACTCAAACAAGAGCTGTTCTGAAAATCGATTTGGAAGGAGCATGGGATGTTGTTACTCTGTTAGTTACGCTTGATAAGAATTCTTCATACTTAAAATTCAAATTTGAATGGGAGAATACAAAAAAAAATCACATACTATATTCAAATTTTGAACTGCCGGAAAAAATTACGGAAGTGTATTCCGAGGACATGAACACTCTTATCAAAAGAACTTTTGATTCCGATTATGATATAAGAAAAAATTTACCCCAGGACAAAGGAATTGAAGTCAAAAATAACACAGCACCTATGCAAAGAGGGTTACTGATTGATGAAAACGGAAATAATATCGGCATAATTACAAAAGGCTTAACCCAGTATGAGGTATTCCAAAACAATATAATGATACCTATACTAAGAGCAACAGGACAAATCTCAAATCCAAAAAATCCTGCAAGAACAACACCTGCAGGGCCTCCGCTTGAAGTAAATGATTTGCAAATGATAGGTAAAAATATAGCGGAAATGTATGTGTTCTTTGGAAATGAAAATGCTTTTTACGAAACTTTAGCTCAAATATATAACTATATTATTGTTTAAGAATCTCCTCCATAGAAATATAGTTTATGTGATATTTGTATTTTTTTGTTTTATATTTATTAATCTGTAATTGCGTTTTATTGCAATTCCGTATGCATATTTTTGCTTGTTTCCGTTATAATTTTGGGCAGCAATTTGAATATTCCCTTTTGATTTATTTAGCTTTTGTCTAAAGATTAATGTACCTAACCTTATATTAAAATCTGCATCTTTATTCTCTTTTAAATAATCCATTATTTTCTCGGCAAGTTCGGGCTTTTCTTCTGCAGAGCAATCCGTATTGAAACCTCTGCTCTTAAAAAGTTCTTCTATTTCAGGACCATAGACATCTGTTTTTAAATTATCTAAATATTGCCATTGTTTATTTTTTTTAGCATAAGCACCTAACATATCAACAACAGGACTCGAAGTAACCTGCATATATCCTTTACCATTTTTTCCTGTCACTTTATCGTTTAATCCATCATAACCGACTTCACTCTGTATTATTACAATAATAAGTTTTGGATCCACACCATAATCAATGCCGGCATTTATTGCACTGTTTACCATATTATTAAACTCAATTAATTTTCTGCATTCTTCTTTTGTTCTGAGAGTAAACGGTTTTTCTCTTATGTCCGTAATATCCGAAAAATATGTAATTTTATTTCCTTTAGCATCTTTTGAATCATTGATTATATAATTTTCGATCGAAGCTTTATTATAAGAAAAATTTACTTCTTTATCATTAACAAGTTTATGAATCATTATTGTCTTATTATGTTTTACTGCTTCTAATGCCGCATAATTTTTTGCCTGTTGAATTGCTTGAAGATTTTTTATTTCTTTATCTATTTCTTCCGGAATAGGTTGTTTGTCAATTCTTGATGATACATTGGGCTCTGTAAGTTTTGCATATTGCCCAGAAACAATGTCTGTCTCTCCGTATAATTCATTTTCAAAAATAAATGTGTTAGTTTTTGGATTATATGTAGACTTTATATCATCAAAAATACTTATTTCAACATCTTCAAGAGTATTCCCGCCGTTGACATTGGCTTTTTCTGCCATTTTAAGGAATATACCGGTAAAATCACTTATATTTATAGAATCTTTTGACATATTGTTCCCTATTTACTTACATCTTATTTATCGGCAAGTTTACAGAAAACTTTAATTTTTATGTAATAAAATTTACAAATATTAACAAATATCGTCAAATATCTTTATAAAAATTTAAGAACAAGCGCATTTTGCGATTTCATTTATGCCGTTTTTTATCCCTACGGTTCTTATTAACCCATATTCCCATTCTTTTGGTTCCTTTGAGAGTTTTACCAAAAGTTCATGATTAGTATTTGCCAAATCTTGGTCTTCTCCTTTTAGATTTTTTATTTCGGTAACTTGAGTTATAAATTTTTCGTGGGGTGTAATCATCTCAATGTCTTCATTTATAAAGAATTTATTTTTTGTAATTATTCTATAGTATTCGCCTTCTTTTTCGTGAACTTCACACAAAAAGTCTGCCCCTGCAAGTCCTTTTGAAATATCATAGCTGTATCCGTCTGCCGGATATTCTCCGTCTCCGAGGTAAAATCCTGTTGTATATCCTCTGTTTCCGACTTTTAGTAATTCTTTAAAATAAGGTTCCATGTCAGCATTAGGATTTGTTAACACTGTATCAATAGCTTCTCTATATGCTTTTGCAACAGCGGAAACATAGTACAAACTCTTTGTTCTGCCTTCAACTTTAAATGAATCAATCCCTGCTTCAATCATTTCTTTAAGATGTTTTACAAGACACAAATCCTTGGTAGAAAGAATATGAGTTCCTTTTTCATCTTGTATAATTTCCTGATATTCATTCGGGCGTGTTTCTTCAAGAAGTTTATAGCTCCATCTGCAAGGTTGAGAACAATTTCCCGAATTAGCTTTTCTTTCTCCGCCTGTCATGTAATCACTCAACAGACATCTTCCTGAAAACGATACGCATTGAGCGCCATGGATGAAACATTCAAGTTCCATGTTAGGAACTTTTTGTTTAATTTCTGCCACATCTTTAATCGGAAGTTCTCTTGCTAAAATACAGCGTGTTGCTCCCATATCCTGCCAAAATTTAACGGCTTCATAGTTTAAAATATTTGCTTGTGTAGACACGTGAATCGGGGTTTTGGGCATATATTTTTGTGCCATTCTCATGATTCCAGGATCACTAATTATAAGAGCATCAGGATTTGAGTCAACTATTCTATCCATACAAGCTTCAAGAGCCTTAATATCTCTGTTAAAACCAAAAATATTCAAAGTTAAATAAGTCTTTGCACCCATCTCATGCGCTGTGTCAATAGCAGTTTTAAGGTTGTCTAAAGTAATCAATTCGCCTTTTCTCATTGCTCTTAGGCTAAAATCTACAACACCTAAATAAACTGCGTCTGCACCATACTTTATTGCATATTTTAATTTTTCTACATTGCCGGCCGGCATTAATAATTCTGGTCTGTTCATAAAAAGATAATAACACAGGGATAAATATATTTAAACCGTATAAAATCTATTTTAACATTTCAGCATAAAAATCTTTTAGATATTTATACCATATGCTTTTCGACTTCTTTTTTTACAAGCCAAAATGTTAATGCTCCTAATGCATTTTTTACATGTCCCATTATCAGATTGGTTAAAATAGATTTTGCTTTTTCTGCGACAATCGGCGCAAACTCAACAAGTTGTTCTGATATTTTTCTTACAGTTATTAAAAGTTCTTTCATTGAAGGCTTTACACTTTCCACCAACTCATTGTATTTAATAAAAACCTTATCAAGTTTTATCAAATTTAAAATTAGTGCAAACGTAATTATCAACTCTGCTATAAAAACTATTGTTATCAAAAAGTAAAAAATCATTTTATCCTTATCCTTTTTGTATTAATATAATTATATCCTTTTTTCTGAGGATTTCAAATACGTTTAATGCAGTAGGGCAAAAAGTATGAAAAGAACATTTTTATTTTCACTATTAACGGCAAAATTATTAAGTACAGCCTTAAAAGTTACAAAGCTTTCCGGCGGGACTTCAATAATAGGTAAAATTGTTCTGAAACTTTGTCCGGATTTTCTTACCCACGCTAACAAGTATATTGAAACAAAGATAAATGTAACAGGTACAAACGGCAAAACTACAACATCAGGTTTGATATCACACTTGCTTCAAAATAGCGGATTTTCTGTTATAAATAATGCACTCGGCGCTAACATGATACAAGGAGTCGTAAACGCAATAGCTGTTCAACTAAATCCGCTAAAATATCCGTCACCTATAAACTGTATTTTTCAAGTAATGAAAGATAGGTACCCCTATGATTATTCGGTAATAGAGTCTGATGAAGCTTTTTTGGAAGTTATATATGACAAATTTGAAGCTGATTATTTATTGGTAACAAATCTTTTTCGAGATCAATTGGACAGGTACGGTGAACTTGCTACAACTAAAAGATTTATCCAAAACGGAATTAATAAAGGCATAAACCGAAAAGGAGAAAAACCTGTTCTGATACTTAATGCTGATGATCCTCTGGTTGCAAGCTTTGAAGGCGGCAGCAAGCATATATTTTATGGGGTTGAAAATGTAGAATATAAAGAAGGTATTGAACCTTCTGAAAGCAAAACAGAGGAAGCATTCAACTGTCCTTGCGGAAGACCGTTGAACTATGAAAAGAAGTTTTACGCTCAGCAGGGACATTATTATTGCGAATGCGGATATAAACGTCCTGAGCCAAAATACAAAGCGTATGTTACTCTTTATAAAGATTATTCCGTACTAAACGTAAACTACGAATACTATGAAGTTCCTCTTGTCGGATTGTTTAATGCTTATAACGCACTTGGAGCAATTGCACTCTGTCGGGAATTGGGAATGGATTCTAAAGAAATTCAAAAGAATTTAAAAACTTTTAAAGTTGCATTTGGTCGAAGCGAAGTTAAGTACCTTAACGGAAAAAGAACTCTTATTCAGTTAATAAAAAATCCGATTGGAGCAAACGAAGTTCTAAAGACAGTAGATTTAAATTCAAACCTTTTAATTATAATTAATGACAATTACGCAGACGGACGTGATGTTTCATGGCTTTGGGATGCGGAATTTGAAGGGTTAAATAATATAAAAAAAGAGATTGTAGTTTCCGGCTCAAGAGCAAACGATATGGCACTTCGTCTTAAATACGCAGGGGTTGGGGTAAATAACATTAAGGTAATTGCTGATATAGAAAAAGCGGTTGAATATGTTGGAAAATCGGCAGATAATAATATTACAATTTTGCCAACTTATACGGCTTTGTTAAAGTTAAATAAAATGAAATCATTAAAGAAGGGATAAAAAGTACTATGTTATTAGGTGTAAATATTGATCATATAGCAACACTAAGAAATGCAAGAGGTGGAAATGATCCTGATTTAACAACTGCAGTCAGAATATGTAAAGACTGCAAAGTTGCATCAATCACAACTCATTTGAGAGAAGACAGACGTCATATAAAAGATGCTGACGTTGAAATGATTAGAATGATGCCGAGAGTTCGTCTTAATTTAGAGATGGCTATGACAAAAGAGATGCAAAAGTTTGCACTAAAAATCAGACCTCACGCAGTTTGCATCGTTCCGGAAAAAAGACAGGAACTTACAACAGAAGGCGGACTTGATGTGGCAGGACAGCTAAAATGGGCAATAGAATTTACAAAACCGTTGATTGATAAGGGTATAGAAGTAAGTTTTTTTATTGACCCTGACGTACACCAAATCTCAGCCGTATCAAAAACCGGCGCACCATTTATTGAACTTCATACAGGAAGATACTCAAATGTATTTGGAACACCTGAAGAAGAAAAAGCATTTGAAGATTTAAAAGGCGCAGCTGTTTTTGCACAAAATTTCGGATTAAGAGTTAACGCAGGTCACGGGCTGAATTACGATAATGTTCATAGGATGCATGAAATTCCAAATCTTGTAGAACTTAATATTGGACATTCAATCATTTCAAGAGCTGTTTATATAGGATTGGAAAAAGCAGTAAAAGAGATGAAAGCATTGTGTGAGGGGGGAAAATAATACCTCACTCTGGGCCTCTCCTCAAAAGGAGAGGGAACAAAGATAAAAACTTAGGTTGGGCATACCTGCCCAACAAAAACAAAAGGATTATAAATGAAATCAAAAGAAGAAATAGTTAAAGAAATGCAACTTGTAGTTGAACAGATGCGCTTGGACGATATAGAAGAAAATCCTGATTGTGAACATGAGTTTTTCACTTGCGATGCTTGCGGTGGGGTAAAAGATATGGCAGGATCAGTAATATACGGACATCATAGGCTTTGCAACGATTGTGTTTTGCTTGCAGAAGTTGGGTTTGAACTTGGGCAAATAAAAGACATCCACGAACTCATTGATGCTATGGAAGACAAACGCCTTGAAGCTGATTGTGAATTCATTAAAGAAGAAGAAAAAAGAAAACAAGCCATGGATAATGCAGAATTAAATTAAGTGTTAGGGGTAAATAAAAAAATAACTTGGATTAATATATTTCAGTAATCGTTAATTTTTTCTTAAGGCAATATAAAAAAATCTTTCTTTGATATAGAATTAAGTAAGAAAAACACAAATCAAAGAGGTGAAAAATGTGGGACTATTCAGAGAAGGTTTTGGATCACTATAGAAACCCTAGAAACGTAGGAAAAATAGATAATGCGGATTTAATCGGGGAGGCAGGTTCGCTTGCTTGCGGGGATTCTTTAAAATTATATTTAAAGCTTGACGGAAATAAAATTGTTGATGCTAAATTCCAAACATTTGGCTGCGGTTCGGCAGTTGCATCTTCAAGTATTTTAACTGAAATGATTATCGGAAAAACTTTAGACGAAGCTAAACGAATTACAAATAAAGATATCGCAGATGAGCTTGGCGGACTTCCGCAAGAAAAAATGCACTGCTCAGTAATGGGGCATGAAGCTTTAGAAGATGCTCTAAAAAAATATTACGGGGAAGAAATTGAAGAAGATTTACCAGCTCAAAGTGCAGACAAAATAGTTTGTACCTGTTTTAATGTAACCGAAAATCAAATTTGGGAAGCAATAAAGGTTAACAACCTAAAAACTGTTGAAGAAGTAACAAATTACACAAAAGCAGGCGGTGCTTGCGGAAGATGTAAGGGTACTATTCAAGATATTATTGATACATACTATAAAGCAGAGAACAAAAAAGAGGATGCTCCGCTCACTGCAACTCAAAAAATCTTGAAAATCAGTAAAGTTATTGAACAGCAAATCTCCCCTGAACTTCAAAAAGACGGTGGCGATATAGAGTTTGTTGATTTAGAAGGGAACAAAGTAAAAGTTAAATTAACAGGCATGTGTCAAGGGTGCAAAAATTCAAGAATGACAATAAAGACATTTGTTGAATCAATTTTGAAGGACAAAGTTGATAAAAACCTTGAGGTAGAACAGGTATAGTTATTGGTGCGGTACACCGCACCCTACAAATACTAATAACAATAAGCAGGTCATATTGTAGGTTTTGCATATCTGTCCAACAAAATAAAAAAGATAAAAATAGGTCGGGTTTAAACCCGACAACAAAATAAAGAATTGTAGGTTGGGCATACTTGCCCAACAAAAATTGATAATAAAAAAAGTAGGTCAGGCTATGCCTGACAATAACAAAAAAGAGTGAGGAAACCCCTCACCCCCAACCCCTCTCCTCAAAAGGAGAGGGAGAAAGGTTAATATGATATATTTAGACAATAACGCAACGACAGCAATAGATAAAAAAGTCTTGGAGGAGATGTTACCGTTTTTAAGTGAAGAATACGCAAATCCTTCAAGTATGTACGATTTTGCAAAAAAGCCTGCTGCAGCAATAAGAGAAGCAAGAGTGAAAATGCGTGACTTTTTTGGTGCAAAAGACGAAAAAGAAATATTTTTCACTTCTTGCGGTTCAGAATCAGCTAATATGGCGATAAAAGGTGTTTTAAACTGCAACAAAGAAAAACGTCATATTATAACTACAAAAGTTGAACATCCTTGTGTTTTAAATACGTATAAGTGGTTTGAAAAACAAGGATATGAAGTTGACTATATCGGTGTTAACGCATACGGTGAACTTGATGTTGAAGAATTAAAATCCAAGTTAAGAAAAGATACCGCTCTTGTATCTGTAATGTGGGCAAACAATGAAACAGGCGTAATTCATCCCGTTGAAGAAATTGCTGAATACGTAAAATCACATTCTCCGGAAACAAGAGTTTTTGTAGACGGTGTTCAAGCGGCAGGTAAAATACCGATGAATGTTAAAGATACTAAAATTGATATGGTTGGTGTTTCAGGACATAAATTCCACGCTCCTAAAGGAATCGGTGCATTATACGTTAAACCTGATGTAAGACTTACACCTTTAATTAACGGCGGACACCAAGAACGTGGTATGAGAGCAGGTACAGAGAATGTTCCGTATATTGTCGGTATGGGAAAAGCCGGAGAGCTTGCTTTAGAAAACATGAATCACGAATTGACTGAAGTTAAAAGACTTCGTGATAAATTAGAGGCAGGAATTTTAAAGAATGTATTTAATGCAAGACTAAATACTGGAATATCAAACAGAGTTCCTAACACTTCTAATATCGGTTTTGAATATGTTGAAGGAGAGCTAATACTTCTTCACTTATCAGATGTAGGTGTTTGTGCAAGCTCAGGAAGTGCATGTACTTCAGGCTCGTTAGAGCCTAGCCACGTACTCAGAGCGATGGGAATACCGTTCACTGCTCTGCATGGTTCAATAAGATTTTCACTTTCAAGATACACAAAAGAAAGTGATATTGATTATATAATTGAAAATATGCCAAAAATCATGGATAAATTGACAAAGATTTCTCCGTTCCAAAATGAATTAGAGGAATTAAAAAAACGTAAAGGATTTTAACAATTGAAAGTGTAAAGTGGAAAATTGAAAGTTTTTTATGAAATAAAATCCACATGTTATAAAACTTGTCAATTGATAAGTTAAGTTGGTACGGTGTGCCGCACCGCAAAAAATTTTGGTTGAATGAAACAAAAAAATAAAGAGGATGATGAAAAATGATTGATGATGTTTTTAATATAATAGTAAAACCAATATTTGGTTTTTTAGAAAAACATTCTCCGTTTATTATTGGTGTAATTATTAATGTTGTAATAATTATCGCTATTAATAAGATTATAGATGCATTGGAACTTAAAATTACAAATAAATTGAGAGAAAAACATTCCGATTCTTCCCTAGTAAATTTACTTCCAATATTAATAAAAGTATTAAAAGCAATCATAATATTTATGCTTCTTGCAGGATTTTTGCAAAGTTTCGGATACAATGTTTCATCTCTTATAGCAGGTTTCGGAATTACAGGTTTAGCGGTAGGTTTTGCTGCAAAAGAAGCTATTGGTAATGTTTTTGGCTCTCTTGGTTTGTTGGGTGACAGAGTTTACAAAATAGGTGATTATATAAAGTTTGATGACATAGAAGGATATGTAGAAAAAATCAACTTGCGTTCTACTTCAATAAGAACATTGGATAACTTTGTAGTAAATGTTCCTAATAATACTATAGCTAATGAAGCTATTACAAACGTATCAAAATGCAAAAAAAGAAAAATTGATATAATAGTCGGTGTTGAGTACGGAACTTCTAATGAAAAATTAGATAGAGCCATAGAAATCTTAAAAGAAATTGCAACGAACAATGAAAAGATAATTGGTTCCGGTATGTTTATGTCAATAGAAGAACTTGCTGACAGTTCAATAAATATAAGATTTTTTGCTTATACTACTGAAACTGCTTGGGCAAAATACAAAATTATAAAAGGAAATGTAATCAGAGAAATTATCCATCGATTTAGAGAAGAAGGAATAGAATTTGCATTTCCGTCTACAAGTGTATATATTGAAAAAACAGGTAATGAGCAATAATGAAAATCAAAATTATTGCACTCGGAAAAATTAAAGAAAAGTTTCTAAAAGACGGAATTGACGAATTTTTGAAACGTCTTTCACCCTATACATCACTCGAAATTGTAGAGCTTAACCCTGTTGAGATTAAAGACGAAAACTTGACAAAAAAAGCTCTCGATGAAGAAGGAGCAAATATTCTTTCACACATCAAAGAAGATTCTTTTGTAATAACAATGGAAATTCTTGGAAAACAATTATCCTCCGAAGAATTTGCGTATAAAATAAAAGAAATTACAATGAACGGAACTTCTGAACTTGTTTTCGTGATTGGTTCATCTTGCGGAATTTCTGATAAAGTCAGCCAAAGAGCAAACTTTAAATTGAGCATGTCTAAAATGACATTTTTGCACCAATTTGCAAGATTAATTTTGGTTGAACAAATATACAGAGCATTCAAAATTTTGAATGGTGAAAAATATCATAAATAATTTAATCCGCATAATTTTATTTAAAACAAAAAGCCGCAAATCGTTGCGGCATTAACTCGTTAGATAAAGGAGTGGAGGAGAAAATAAAGAAAAGAGATTATACTTTTATATACCACGATATATATTTTTTATAACATTATTGTTTAATATTGTTACATTCCTTAATAGTGTACAAAATACATTATTTTGTTGTATAATAATGATACCTGATTAAGGGGGCATTTATATGATAAATATCGCAGTTTGCGGAGCAAACGGCAAAATGGGACAAGAGGTTATTAAGACAATTAAGACAGCTGATGACATGACATTAGTTGCTCGTATTGATATAAATAATGGTCAGTTTGCTACAATTAAAGATGCAAAAGATTCCGTAAATATAGATATTTTAGTAGATTTTACCCAACCCCAATCTATTTATGAAAATGCACTGTATTGCTTAAATAACAGAATAAATATTGTAATAGGAACAACAGGATTAAGCGATACTCAGATAGAAGAATTAAAAAAACTGTCAAATTCAACAAAAACCGGTTGTTTTATTGCACCGAATTTTTCTACCGGAGCTGTATTAATGATGAAATTTGCACAGATTGCCGCAAAATATTTTAATAATGCTGAAATTATTGAACTTCATCATAATCAAAAGAAAGATGCACCATCAGGAACTGCTGTTAAGACTGCAGCTTTGATGGCTGAAGTAAATGAAAGTTTCACAACGGGCAATTGCTCTGAAACAGAAACTATAAAAGGCGCCAGAGGCGCAAATTCTTACAATAATATTCACATACATTCTGTTCGCATGCCGGGATTTATGGCATCGCAGGAAGTTATATTCGGCTCAAATGGGCAAACTCTTAAAATAAGACATGATTCTAGCGATAGAGAGTGTTATATGCCGGGTGTTATGCTTGCAATCAGATATGTAAGCGAACATAAAAACTTTGTCTACGGTTTAGACAACATACTATAAGGAACTAGGAAAATAATATAGGTCGGGTTTTAACCCAACAAAAACAAAAAAAGAAGTTGAAGAAGGTTGGGTGAAACCCAACAACAAAACAGAAAGGAATAATAAGCGAAAAAGTAAATAATTAAATAAGCAAGTGCAAAAATTGATAATTTTAATACGAACTTATTCATTTATTCACCTATTCACTTATTCACTTTAAAAAATGAGAAAACCAAGAATAGCAATATTAGGAGCAACAGGTGTAGTCGGCAGAGAAATCTTGAAGATTACTGAGGAATTGGGTGTAGACTTTGAGAGTATTAGGTTTTTATCAAGTGCCAAAAGTGCCGGCTCTAAATTGACATTCAAAGGAACCGAATACACTGTTGAAGAAGCTGTCCCCGATATTTTTAGTGATGTAGACATAGTTATGGCATCAGCAGGAGGCTCTACAAGCAAGTTTTTTGCTCCTGAGATTGTAAAACGTGGTGCTATGATTATTGATAATTCTTCCGCTTACAGAATGGAAAAAGACGTTCCGCTTGTTATTGCGGGGGTTAACGATGAAGATTTAAAGTGGCATAAAGGGATTGTTGCTAACCCTAATTGTTCAACTTCACAATTGATGCTTGTCTTAGAACCGCTAAAAAAATTCGGAATAAAAAGACTTATTGTTTCAACTTATCAATCAGTTTCAGGAGCAGGTCTTGCTGCGATGAATGAATTAAGAGATGATACAGAAGCAAGATTGCAAGGTAAAGATTTTGAAAATAAATGTTTTAAAAAACCTATATCATTTAACATTATTCCGCAAATAGATGTTTTTTGTGATAACGGTTATACAAAAGAAGAAATGAAAGTTGTTAATGAAACAAGAAAAATTCTTCATCTTGATGAAACAACAAAAATATCTTGTACTGCTGCAAGGGTACCGGTGTTTAGAGGTCATTCAGAGGCTGTTGATATTGAATTTGGGGCAAATGTAAAACCGGAAGAAGTAAGAGAAATCTTAAATAAAGCATACGGAATTAAGGTTATTGATAACCCTGACAACTTTGAATATCCGACAACAAGGGATGCCGATGGTGTTGATCCGGTATTTGTAGGAAGAATTCGTAAAAATTTGGCTTTTGATAACGGAATATCTTTATGGTGCGTTGCTGATAATTTAAGGATAGGCGCCGCATTAAATACAGTAAGAATTTGTAAAAAAGTTATAGAAATGGGACTTTATAGAGGGGGAGAAATTTAATAATGTACATACCATCATTATTACCAACAAGTGCTCAAT
>CADBXV010000048.1 GCA_902798645.1 uncultured bacterium | reverse complement strand
GTTAAAACAAGTTTCTAATCCAAGTATAATCCTAAGATTATAATACATTTGTGTATCAAGTTTCACAAGCAATATCAACCTATGAAAAATGTTGTACTTGACATATTGTAGCACGCTTGCTACAATATAAATATGAAAGAAATCGAAGTCTATACAACTCAAGATGGGAAATGTCCTTTTCTTGAATGGAGAAATTCTCTTAGCACTGAATACAAAGTTCGTGTTAATAAAAGATTACAACGAATGAGAGAAGGTCTATACGGCGATTGGAAACATTTACAAAATAGTAAACTAAGTGAACTAAGATTAGATTTTGGCAAAGGTTATAGAATCTACTTTAAAGAACTTGATAATGTAATAATTCTAATTATTGCAGGAAGTGATAAGTCAGACCAAAAAGCCACTATTAAACAGGCAAATAAATATTACGAAGAATATATAACAAGGAGTACGAACAAATGACATTAAAATTTGAAGATATACTAAATGAAGATTTAAAAGAACCTGAATTTCAGAAAGAATGGCTTAGGCAAACCGCTATGGAATATATACAAAGTGGTGATTTTGAACATTTTTTTATGGACTTGGAACAAGTTATCAAAGCTACTACTACAGTATCAAAATATGCTGAAAAAATTGGAATTGACAGAGTACAACTCACGAAAATTCTTCATGGAAAAACAAAGAATCCGAATATTGTAACCATTAACAAAATTCTTGATGGTTTAGATTTGGGATATGAGCTAAAGTATGAAATTAAGCTACAACCTAAATCAGCTTAATTAACTTTGAGACCTAACACAATTCTCATATTATAGTATTCCTGAGTGGACTGTTTCATTACAGATACAATCCTTTGATATATGTTGTCAGAGTCAATATCATGTGATACAATTTTTTTGTCGCAGGGTTCCAAAATAGTAACCTTATCGACACCATAATAGAAGTAGGTTGGGGGTTCTACCTCAACGATAATAAATTTGTTGAGTTGAAAGCCCAACCTACACGCTAACAAAGATGAGAGTCAACCATGAAAGATAAGTGGTATAACCTAATGAAAATTTGCAAGATTTTTCGTAATATTTTTCAAACAAAGCAATTAAACGATATCAAAAAATCGATATCACCTTGCCCTATTATATACGACCGCAATAATGTTACTTCTGAAGAATTTAGGGAATACGTTCATTGGCTTGCTCAAAACGGATTAAATAAAACATTTTATGAGCCTGATAAATTCATAACCAAAGCAGAAAGAGAAGTCTTGGAAAAAAGAAAGGCAGAGTTGCAAGAATATCGAAAATTTGTTAGAAATCTGAGCGAAAATAATATTAATAGAATTTTTTATTGCTAATTTCCGGTCCCAATATTATTAGAATATTATAATACATTTGTGTATCTAACTTAATAAAAATATCATCCAGACAGATATTTTTTTAGTTTTTGACATATTAAAATCCGTCCTGTTAACGAAAGTAATGTTTTTGTCAGATTCAACACCGGACTACTCGCTAATCTAAGCAATTTTACTTTATCAAGCCAACAAATATTTATTGTCAGATTAATAAACACGACCTGTTGATGTCAGCATCTATCTTTGCTTATAAATACAAATTATTGTAAAATGTTTAACCCAAAATATTTGTCTAAAATTGCTCTATTTTTATTTTTATACTATGATAATATTAAGAGGTGTAGTATGGAATTTTTTAGAGAACATAAAAAAATTATTATAGGCGTTATTGCTGTCTCATTTATAGTATGGACAGTCGGTCTTAGTTTATTAATGCTAATGGCTCCTATGGGCAACTAAATACAGGGAGAGAAGTTTGAGTATTAAAAAAGTTTTAAACTTAATAATATTTCTGTGTCTTCTGCTTAATATAGCAGTACAAAGTCCTGCACAAGCTACTGACATAGAAACTCAAAAAAAACAAACAAGAGCCAAAATTAATAAGCTTAAATGGTTAGAAAATCTTGAACAAAATAAGCTTTATAAAAATCAGCAAAAACTTGAAAATGCAAAAACGACACTTGTGGAATCAGAAAATAAAATAGCCTCCACTCAAAAAGAACTTACAGGAATGGAATACCAGCTCTCAAAAGCCAGTGCTGAATATAAAGCCTTAAATTACACGCTAGCGGCAAATATCAGAAAAGTTTTCAAATCACAAAGAAAGGCTTTCTTTGAGCTGTTAATATCTTCAGAAGATATTAACATGTTAGTGGACAGGATTTATTTTCAAAAATTAATTTTAAAAGAAGATTACGACAGGATGACTTTTGCAAAAAGAAAAGCACAGGAAATTGCTCTAATGAAGTACAATATAGAAGCAAAAAAACGTAATTACGAGCATTCCGTTGCCTTAGCTAATTCTCAAACAGCATACATTCAACGAGCAATAGCAAAAAATGAAAGCATGATAAATAAGCTAAAAACCGACAGGGTAGCATACGAAAAAGCAGAAAGAGAACTAAGTCATCAGTCAAACAGCATTCAACATTATATAAGCAGAAATTCAAAAGATAACAGTACAACTGTTGTAGCCTCCGGGTTTATGAAGCCTATCCAAGGCAGAATAACATCACCGTTCGGTTGGAGAATACATCCTATATTCAACAGCAGAACATTCCACTCAGGTGTTGATATCGGCGGTCCGAACTACGGCGCAATTAAAGCTTCAAATTCCGGCAAAGTAATCTACACAGGCTGGTACGGAGGATACGGCAAAGTTGTTATTATAGAGCATGGGATTGTTAGAGGGAAACCGATATCTACGCTCTATGCTCATATGAGTACCATTAAAGCTGCAAATGGACAAAATGTTAAAAAAGGTGATATTATAGGATATGAAGGTACCACCGGATACAGTACAGGACCTCATTGTCACTTTGAAGTCAGAGAAAACGGAAAACCAAGTAATCCGGGCGGTTATGTGCAATTGTAATTAAATTATTCGAATAGGTAAATAAATTGAAAAATAAAATCGTTACAGCATTGATAGCAACATTGTTAATATCTTCTTCCGTACTGGCAGATGATTATTATAAAAGTGAATCAGCTTATTATACAGGAGAAAATTTCTTTTCCGCACCGGGTTATATCGAAAAGAAACAAGAAAAAACAAACCAAGAACAATTTACAGGAAGTTCCTCTCCTGAAGAAAAAGAAAGCGGAACAGTTCCTCCTATCAAGCAATTACGCATGTCTATTCAAAAAAGGAATGCTGAACGACGTGCAAAACAAAGTCAATTAGCGCCGACAGATCCTAATGCAAGTATATACAACTCTAACACAGGAACTTCTGAATACGCTTCAAAAGAAGAAAAAGAAGAATTTGATGAAAACATGATGCCTGACGGATTCGAAGCCGATGAACAATCTGTGGAAGAAACAAAAAAAGCAAAGCATTTTTGGTCAAAAAACAAATCAAATACTGATGTAAAAAATGAAAACACCGAAAATATTGTTCTCGACTGCGATAATATGGACTACGATACTGAAACTTATTGTCTTTATGCAACAGGGAACGTAAATGTAGAGTTTGTAAAACAGGGAACAACAGTTAAAGCGGATAAAATTACATACGACAGAATGAACAACACAATTAAAGCAGAAGGTAATGTTCATATCATTAAAAATGGTCAAGTTGTTGACGGAGAATATATTTTTATTGATATGAACGAAGAAAGCGCTTTAATAGAAAACCCTATCACAAGAACAGCTACAATTGAGATGAGAGCGAAAAAAGGGTATGTATACGGTGATAAAATAATACAAGAACAAGGTGTTGTAGATATAGAAGAGTCTTATCCCATAAATTTACACCCTTCATCAGGAGCGCCGAGAATTTTAGAGCGAATGATGCTCCCTAAAGACCAAACTATACAAGAAGATATGCAAAAAAGACTTGTAAAAGTTAAAGCTAAAGAGATAATCATTACACAAAAAGGAGATTTAGAAACTTTAGCAATCAAACGTCTTAATGTAAAAAAAGATAAATATACTCTTTTAAAACTACCGGCTATAAAAATATACACTAACAAAAATCACGATTATGCCGAATCAAATATTTGGGAATTAGGCTCATACAGTTATTTGGGTTCATTTATAGGCCCGGGATTTGTTTTTGAGATGCCAAAGGGCAGTGTCTTAAAAGCAATGCCGATACTTAATTATGACCATAAAATAGGTGTTGGTGTAATGGGACGTTTTAGCAGCGGAACTAACCAAACACACGCTGCATACGGTACCACAAACAGTAAAATCTTAGTTCGAGGCTATCAAAAATTAGATGACCATTTATTCTTACAATATTCTATGAATGATTTTATTGATGAATGGTTTATGGGACGCAGAAGACCTAAATACGGATTAAGCCTTACTTATAAAAACACCTATTCCAGCAAAGGTTTCTTGCTGAAAGACAGACTTTCTACATATAAACATGCTATTGATTTTGGTTATTATCAAGATTTCGAGCAAGAACATCACTACAAAAAATTAAAAAGCACCGGTATCGGTACAACAAGACTTCGTTATATGGCTCAAGTTGAGCAGAATTTATTCAGTTATAAAGATGAAGACAAGCAGAAAGCTTTTGATTTGAATGTAGCCGGTCAAATGTCAGCCGGTTTGTACGGTACAGGTGATGTGCAAGTTGTAGGAAGAATAGGACCGAATATTCATTCTCAATACAAAAGATGGATGCAAGACATTGGATATTATCAATCAGTGTACAATGAAGGTTCGCCTATGCCGGTATTTGATTCATACAGATACGGAAAAGGAAATGTATACTTACGTGAATATTTCAGAATTAATAAATATCTCACAATTTCTTGGTACGGTTCTATGAATATTACCGGTGATTCCCCGAGTGATGACAGGTTCCAAGAAAATTCTTTCTGGCTTACTATAGGTCCGGGAGATATGAAGCTAAACATCGGCTATGATATTATTCGTCAAAATACCTTCTTTGCATTTGAAGTTATGACAGATGCAAAGGGAGCACACGTAGAGTATGACAAAATGGTTATCAAACGAGATAAAAAACCTTCTGATGAAATAAAAGAATCAAACGGATCAAATCAGGAACAAACCAGTTTTAAAAATACTGAAAAAGCTCCTATTTTGGAACACGCTCAAGTGGAAAATATTAAGAATGAAGAAGACGTCCTCTAAAAAAGAACTAACTGATAAAATTATAAAATATGGCAAATTATGCGGAAATAAAAATTTTTCACCGGGGTATTCCGGAAATATTTCCGCAAGATATTCTGACGGAATGCTGATTACAACTTCCGGTTCCTCGAACGGATATCTAAGCGCCAGTGATATTGTACATACTGATTTTGAAGGGAACTCGCAGGAAGAAGGGAAAAAACCTTCGAGTGAAAAATTTTTACATATTGAGATATATAAAAAGCGACCGGAATTTAATTTTATAATTCACGTTCACGCTCCGTATCTCAGCAGTTTTGCTTGTGCAGGAAAAGATTTGATGGCTCCTGTTATGGCAGAAAATACATTTTATTTCGGAGGAATTCCTCTTGCGGAATACGCACTTCCGTCAACTATGGAATTGGTTAATAATACCGCAAAGTTCTTTGATAAATTTGACGCTGTTCTTATGGCAAATCACGGATTCATAGTCGGTTCAAAAACTATGGAAGATGCTTATATGAAACTTGAACTTGCAGAATCGTATGCGCAGGTAGTTTTAAATACCGAAATATTGGGCGGAGCAAAGCTGCTATCAAAAAAACAAACAAATGAAATTCTTAAATTACGCTAAAAGTCATTATTAACAAGCTATTGTATAATATAAGCCCTTTTGATATAATTGTCCTGTATTGGGTAGAGTATGAGAGAAAGATTAATATTATTTTTTATATTATTTGGTTTAGGTATATTTTTATACATATTTCAAAACCATGTTGATACAACTAAAGGATTTGTAATACTCTGTTCTTGTATGGTTGTTTACGGTTTGTACTCTATTGCGGCAACTAAATACCAAATTCGTAAACAAAAAAAATACCCTCCGATTATAAATGAAAATTACAAACCGTTTGTATCAATATTAATTCCGGCTCATAACGAAGAAAGTGTTATAACTAACACTGTTAAAAATATTCTGAATCTCGATTATCCGAATTTTGAAATTATTGTTATAGATGACAGAAGTACCGACAAGACAGCTGAAGTAATAAACAACTTAGCAAATCAGTATGAAAATGTTTTTGCAATGATAAGAGAGCAAGATGCTTTCCCCGGGAAGTCAGCAGTATTGAATGATGCATTTAAAATTGCAAAAGGCGATGCTATATTGGTATTTGATGCAGATGCAACAGTAGAAACTGATTTTTTAAATAAATTAATTCCTCATCTTGAACCTGCTGACGTAGGTGCAGTACAGGCAAGAAAAGTTATCAGGAATAAAGATGTTAATATCCTGACAAGATGCCAAAACAATGAATATACAATGGATACTCAGCTGCAAGCCGGAAGAGATGCCGTTAAAGGAGCTGTAGAGTTAAGAGGAAACGGCGAACTTATAAAAAGAAAGGCTCTTGAAGATATTGGGGGCTGGAACAATTATACAATTACCGATGATTTGGATATGTCAACAAGACTGCATATAAAGGGCTGGGATATACGTTTTTGCCCCGAAGCTTCTGTGTATGAAGAAGGGATTGTTTATTTATTCCCACTTTTCAGGCAAAGAAGAAGATGGCTTGAAGGAACAATCAGAAGGTATTTGGAATATTCTTGGCAAGCAATGTGTTCAAAAAAAATGTCACTTAGAGCACAATTTGATATGGCAATGTACATAACCGAATTCATAATGCCTATGTGGTTTATGATGGAAGTTACATTCAGAATAATCAAAGTCTTTACGGATAAAGTCGATCCGTTCAGTCTGCATAATATCTTATGGTCATCTTTAATAGTATCTGCAGTTGTAGGTGCAGGATTTTTTATGACTATAAGGTACAGTTTGAGAAAATATGACAGCTTCACTCGGAAAGAAGCATTTATACAGGCATTGGAAACAACAGTTTATTTTCTGATAATATGGTTTCCGATGGAAATATTTATATGCGGAAAAATTTTATTCTGCAAAAAAGATATGAATTGGGGTAAAACAGCACACGGCTTAGTATTGGAAGAAAAGAAAAAAATTAAGGAAAGAATTACTAAAGAATTGCAAATATTACAAACAAAAATCCAAGAGGTACAAAATAAATTACAAGAGGTATTAAAATGACAACTACATTACAAAGTTATGAATACGTAAGAGAACATGTAAGAATAGTTCCTGATTTTCCTAAAAAAGGAATTATGTTTCTTGACATTACAACAGCAATTAAAGATGCAGAATCAATGCAAATAATGATTGATTTTTTATACGAAAATTTCAAAGACGAAAAAATAGATTATGTAGCAGGTATTGAATCGAGAGGATTTATTTTCGGATCGGCACTGGCATACAAACTTAATTGCGGATTCATTACAATAAGAAAACCGAATAAGCTTCCGGCAAAAACAATAAAAGAAGATTATACACTGGAATACGGAACAAACACTATAGAGATTCACGAAGATGCTCTAAAATCCGGTGACAGAGTAGTTGTTATAGATGACTTGCTTGCAACCGGCGGAACAGCAATTGCAGCCTGCAATCTTGTATCAAAAATCGGAGCGGAAGTTGTTTCAACGGCATTTATTATAGAACTCGATCCGCTAAAAGGCAGAGAAAAAATTGAAGACAAAGGATACAAAGTAGTTTCGATGCTGAATTACGATTTGGATTAATAAAACGTACTGATAAAAGAGAAAGCACCTCACAATATAGTGAGGTGCTTTTTTTGAGGTTAGATTGCGAATTAAAAAAAAGAGGATTCCCTCATCTAATAAACAAGCAAATACTCTCTCCTTTGGAAGAAAGCCAGAGAGAGGGTTTAAACCGTAAGGAATCAAAACAGTTAATGTCAGGTGGAACCTGACCTACATTTATTATAGTTGAAAGTTGAAAGTGTAAAGTGGAAAATGGAAAGTGGAAAGTGGAAAGTGGAAAATTGTTTTTAAAACATCAGCAGTCTAATATGTTCAATTTTCTCCTATTTATATATTTATCATTGTAGGTCAGGTTTTACCTGACAATAACTAATCTCAAGCAGGTCAAGACAGAGTTAGAGAGAGGGTTTAACCGTGTTGCATTAAAGCTTTTCCTGCTCAGATTAATCTATATATGTAAACTTTTGTTACGATTTTCAAAAAAACTGAAATTTCTAAAAATAAATATACTTTATATATATGTAAGACATAAACAAGAACACATAACACAACCTTTCATACAACCTACACACTAACCTTCTACACATGAGGAATTAATTAAAAGAATTCCGAACCCTAATCTCTAAGACTAGGGTTTTTTATTTTGCACAACATAAGCAGATTACTTTACTATATTGTTGTTTTGTAGTAATATTAATAGGTGAAGAAAGAGTATTAACTATGGGTTATAAAATTTTATCAAAGAAAGAATTATGTCCTAACCAGTATGAAATTACTGTTGATGCTCCGCATATTGTAAGAAATGCAAAAGCCGGACAATTCATTATATTCAGAGCCGAGGAAAACGGAGAACGAGTGCCGCTTACAATAGCAGATACCGACAAAGAAACAGGCGCACTGACTCTTGTATTTATGGCTGTAGGATATTCAACAAAAAAGCTTGCCGAACTTAATGTCGGAGATGAGCTTGTTGATATAGTAGGTCCCCTCGGTCAGCCTACTCACATAAAAAAATACGGAACTGTTGTTTGTTTGGCGGGCGGATACGGTGCCGCACCTTGTTACTTAATCTCTAAAGCTTTTAAAGAAGCAGGGAATAAGGTTTATATGATAATGGGTGCAAGAAACAAAGACTTAATATTTTGGCAAGACAAAATGAAAGATGCTTGTACGGAATTATTTATAACAACAGATGACGGAACGTTGGGTGAAAAAGGGTTTGTCACTCAAGTTCTGGAAAGAATTATGAATCAGGAGAAAGTTGATTATGCAATAGCAGTAGGTCCAATGCCTATGATGAGAGCTGTAGCTAATTTAACAAAAGATAAAGGTATCTATACGGAAGCAAGTATGAATCCTATAATGGTTGACGGAACAGGTATGTGTGGTGCCTGCCGTGTAACTGTGGGAGGAAAAACTAAGTTTGCGTGTGTAGACGGACCTGATTTTAACGCTCACGAAATTGATTTTGATGAAGTTATAAACAGAACTAAAATCTACAAAGATCAAGAACGTAAACGTGATGAAAATTGTAACTTATTAAAAGCAACTTTATAATATAGGAGATAAATAGATGGCATCAGATGAAAAAGCAATACCTTTGTGTCCGCTAATGAGTGTTGGTTCACAAGTAGAAATTGTATGTATGCAAGAAAATTGCGCTTGGTACCTTAAGAATTATAAAATATGTTCTGTATACATGATGGCACATAATTCAATGTTAGATGTCCAAGCAAAACAGAGAGCTGCAAAACAAGCTCAACAATAGGTTTATAAAAGACCGAATTATATCGGTCTTTTTTATGGAATATATAATCGTCATTAGATTTTATTTGGAGTAAAAAATGAAAAATACTGTTGTTATAGGCGCTCAATGGGGTGATGAAGGAAAAGCAAAAATAACAGATTTGCTTGCGGAAAAAGCGGATTTAATTATCAGATATCAAGGCGGATGTAATGCCGGACACACAGTAGTAACCGGCGGAAAGACATACAAATTTCATCTTATTCCGTCAGGAATTTTATATGATAAAACAGTTTGCTTCATAGGCGCAGGGACAGTAATTCATCCGGAATCATTTGAAAAGGAATATAATGAATTAAAGGCACAGGGTGTTAATTTTAAAAACTTAAAAATATCACCGCTTGCATCTATTACAATGCCATATCATATAGAAGTTGACGGATATAGTGAAGACCATGCAGGCAAGGGTAAGATAGGAACAACAAAACGAGGTATCGGGCCTACTTATACTGATAAAATGCAGAGAATCGGATTAAAAATACAGGATTTATACTCTTATGAAGCTTTGAGTGAAAAGTTAGATATGATTCTCCCGATAAAAAATAAACAACTGGAAAAAGTATATGGAATTGAACCTTATACAAAAGATTGCATAATATCATTATGTGAAAAGTATGCAAAGTTATTTAGACCATACGTTGCATTTGATTGGCAAGATATGCTCAACAGATATAAAGACAGAACAGTACTTTTTGAGGGCGCACAAGGTGTAATGCTCGATATTGATTACGGAACATATCCGTTTGTAACGAGTTCTAATCCGATAGGCGGCGGAGCTTCTACCGGAAGCGGATATGGACCGACTATGATTCAAGAGGTTGTTGGCGTATCAAAAGCTTATGTTACAAGAGTAGGGGAAGGTCCGTTTGTTACGGAACTGACTGATGAAACAGGTAAACAAATTCAAGATATAGGCCACGAATTTGGTGTAACAACAGGCAGACCACGCAGATGCGGTTGGTTTGATGCAGTTATAATGAAGTATGCTGTTCTAGTCGGCGGTATTACAAATGTTGCTCTTACAAAGATTGATGTATTTGATACATTTGATGAAATTAAAATTTGTACCGCATATAAAGATTGCAGAAATGATAAGGTCTATACATCTTATCCGACAGATGTATTTATTCACAAGTATTTAGAGCCGATATATGAAACAATGCCGGGCTGGAAAACTTCTTTGAGTAATATCAGAAACTACGAAGACTTACCTGATAATGCAAAAAAATACATCGCAAAAGTAGAAGACTTGATAGGCGCACCAATAGGTATAATAAGCGTAGGTCCTGACAGAGAACAAACAATCTTTGTAAAATAAATATAATCGCAATCTAACTTCTCAAGAATTAGAGGTCACAGCCGAAGGAACGCAAGTGGCATGCGGCTGTTGTTGAGATACAGTTCCACCTGATAACAACTTATTTTGCTTTTCCTTTACGGTTTAAACCTTCTCTTCCAGCTCTGTCTTGACCTGCTTGAGATTAGTTATTGTCAGGTAAAACCTGACCTACAATGATAATTATATAAATAGGGGAAAATAGAACATATAAGACTACTAATGTTTTAAAAACAATTTTCCACTTTCCACTTTCAACTTCCAACTAAAATAAATGTAGGTCAGGTTCCCCTGACATTAACTGTTTTGAGATTTGCTTGATAAAATCCCACACTATTGTTTTAAAACCACTTTCCATTTTCAACTTTCCGCTTAATTAAATGTAGGTCAGGTTCCACCTGACATTAACTGTTTTGATTTTTCACTATGGGTTAAACATCAAGCCCTCTCTCTAATTCCCTGGGAAAGAGGACGTTTGTTTATTTGATGAGATAATTCCTATACCAAGCTCTCAAGCCTACTAGCAGAGAAGTTTCTAAGATTTTTGATTTTTGTATAAAAATCATTAAATAAAAAATATGAAACACTTTTTATCTATAATTTTTGTATTTTGTATAACTTTATCTGCGCCAGCACAAATAATAACCGGAGAAGTTGAATATAATGCAGAAACAGCCGGAATTCAAACTTTCTCAAAACCTGTTGAAAAAATAAGTTTTGATAAAATCAGAAATAAATTTTATGATTCTGAAAATATTGAAAATTTAAATTATCTATTTCAAGGTATAACAGAACTAAAAGACAGAAAACTTGCAAAATTTTCTGACGGAAGTTATGGAATTCAATATTATGATGATCCGATGTTTTCATGGTACTATTCTTCAAACGGGAAATTGATTAATTTTACACAGAAAGACAGCTTAAACTACCCATGCCGGACAACAAAATTCAAACCTGACGGAAGCATAACAAATTTAGGCTACAGAGTTTCGGACAAAGAAAGTTTTATATTTTCTCCAAACGGAAAGCTCTTAGCTCACTGGCTCGGGAACGAATGCTTTGACGAAAATAACAATTTAATTATGACAAGAAAGATTTTAAATTAAGAGTTTGTTCCGACTATAAATACCTTATTTTTTTAATCCTTCTATAATATTTTCAAACTTCATACTTCTGGAAGCTTTTAAAAACATTTTAGTTGAAGATTTTATATTTGACTTCAGGTAATTTACGGCTTGTTCTATATTATCAAAGTGAGTGGTTTCGCACTTTGTAATCTTATCTGTAATATTTTTTGACAGCTGTCCTACAGAAATCACTTTAGCATTTGTGCTTAAATTGCTCTTATTATTAATATACTCACCGAGTTCACTATGGTATCGGATTTCATCATCGCCAAGCTCACCCATATCTCCCAAAATAAGAGTATAATTGTCATACAATTCAAAAATAGTATCCACAAAAGCCCTCATTGATTCAGGATTAGCATTATAGCTGTCATTAATAATCTCTGATTTAGTGCCGTTAATATTGACCACAACACCTTCCCAGCGTTTTTCTATAGGTTTATATTTTTTCAATCCGTTTTGGATTTGTTCAGTTGTCAGCCCTAACTTTTGTCCTGCATTAATTGCAGAAAGTGAGTTTTCAATATTATAATCTCCGCCGACATTAAGTTCATAACAATTTCCCTGATATTCAAATTTTGAATAATTTGCGGATTTTTCAATTATTTTCACATCTTTTATTGAATAAAAAATCTTTTCACCACTATATTGAACGGTTTTCTTTATTAAATCATCATCGTGTGCTATAAATACATTCACACCGCTGTTTACTCTTTGATGAGTTACAATCTCACACTTTGCTTTTGCAATATTTTCTCTTGAGCCTAATCTGCCGATATGCGCAGTTCCGACATTTGAAATAATCGTAATATCAGGTTCAGAATATTTTGATAAGAGTTCAATCTCACCTAAACCTCTCATCCCCATCTCTAAAACCAATACCTCTGTATTATCAGGAGCTTCAAAAATCGTTTGGCAAAAACCAATTTCATTATTGTGATTAAGAGGGGTTTTAAAAGTTTTGTATTTTTCACTCAAAACAGAAGCAACAAGCTCTTTTGTTGTGGTTTTTCCTGAACTGCCTGTAATCCCTACAACGACAGGATTAAGTTTTTTTCTTCTGTAGTTTGCAAGTTGAAGATAAGCAGTAAGGGTATCAGAAACATTCAAAAAAACAGTCTTGTTACTAAGAGAGCTGTCTTGCAAAACAGGCAGATTACTTTCACTTGTATAAAAGCTTCCGATTGCCCCTTTTTCTATTGCCTGACTTATAAATTTTTCTCCGTCGAAGGATGCACCTTTTAGTGGCAGGTAAAAATCCCCATTCTTTATAGTTCTTGTATCGGTTGAGATAGTTACTTCCTTATCCGAATCTATCTTATTTGACGGTAGGTAGTTTTTTGCACCCGTTGCTTCTGTTAACTCTCTTATCTTCATACTTTATCCTTTTTCAAATAGTACAATATACAAAATATCATAAAAAGAGTTGCATTTCTATTTTAGAGCCTGTTCTTATTAAACCCTCTCCCCTGCCCCTCTCCCGTGCACTACTGTCCATGATAATTTTTGATTAAATAAAAATAATTAATAAAAGGCTGGATTTTTCGGAACACAGTTCCTCAAAATGACGCTCTACCGGTAGT